>DXHP01000169.1 GCA_019113305.1 Candidatus Ignatzschineria merdigallinarum
CCATACTCTTTTAAATCTTGCTCTACACGAAGAAGTAGATCCATCCCGAGATCTTGGTGAGCCATTTCACGACCTCTAAAACGAAGCGTTACTTTGCCTTTATCACCATCTTTCAAGAAACGTATCAGGTTGCGTAGTTTTACCTGATAATCCCCCTCATCCGTTGCCGGACGAAACTTGATCTCTTTTACTTGAACTTGTTTCTGTTTCTTTTTAGCTTCATCAGCCTTTTTACGTTGCTCATAACGGAATTTACCGTAATTCATGATACGACATACAGGCGGTTTAGCTGTTGGAGAAACTTCCACTAAATCAAGCGAATCAGTATATGCTAATTCTAACGCTTCATCAAGAGGAACAATACCTTTTTGTTCTCCATCTGCTGTTATTAAACGCACTTCTTTCACCGAAATCTTCTCATTGATTCGATGTTCATATTGATTACTAATAGTAATGTCTCCTATTGTTAATATGTTTAAATTTTCTATATTTCAAATTTAATTTGATAAAGATATAAAAGCTTGATGATCACCAGTGTAAATTCAATGACTTTAAATTTAAAGTTTTAACTTATAAAAAACTAGAATCATCTCATTTTACGATTATGCCACCCTAATTACTTCTATATCTTTTACATTTCTTCATAATGATTATCTAAGACTCTAGCGCCTAGATCAATCAATTATTTTATAAATCTTTTTGGATAAGCGCTACAAACTCTTCTAATGTCATCGCACTTAAGTCTTGTCCTTCACGAGTACGTACGGCAACAAGCCCCATTTCCATCTCACGATTTCCTAAAACCAAAATATAAGGAACTCTCGAAATCGTTGCTTCACGAATTTTATAACCGATCTTCTCATTACGAACATCGATCTTCGTTCTTATATTAAGTTTTTTAAGCGCTTTTGCAACTTTTTCCGCATACTCTGTTTGATTCCCTGTGATCGTCAAAATCGACACTTGCTCTGGCGCCAACCACAATGGCATCGAGCCTGCATGATGTTCAATTAAGATCCCAATAAATCGCTCAAACGAACCTAAGATTGCACGATGAAGCATCACTGGACGCTTACGCGTATTATCTTCATCGACAAATTCAGCCCCTAATCTTTCAGGAAGAACAAAATCTAACTGAATCGTTCCTACCTGCCATGAACGACCAATCGCATCCTTAATATGGTATTCCACTTTAGGACCATAGAAAGCACCTTCACCAGGAAGCTCTTCCCAAGTAATACCCGCAGCCCCTAATGCTGAGCGAAGTCCAGATTCTGCCATATCCCAAATATAATCTTCACCCGCACGTTGTTCCGGACGAAGCGATAATTTCACACTAATATCGGTGAAACCAAAATGATCATAAACGCTCATCGCAAATTTATGGAATCGTGCGACTTCTGAAACGACTTGATCATCACGACAGAAAATATGCGCATCATCTTGCACGAATCCACGAACACGCATTAAACCATGAAGTGCTCCCGATGGTTCATTACGATGACAAGAACCAAATTCTGCCAATCTCATTGGGAGATCACGATAAGAGTGAAGTCCATGATTAAATACTTCAATATGACAAGGACAGTTCATCGGCTTCACCGCATAATCACGATTTTCCGATGAAGTCGTAAACATATTCTCTTTGTAGTTTTCCCAGTGGCCTGAGCGCTCCCAAAGTGTACGATCCATCACAAGCGGCGTACGAATTTCTAAATAGCCCTCTTCTTTCTGGCGTTTACGCATATATTGTTCAACGGTTTGCCAAATCGTCCAGCCTTTTGGATGCCAGAATACCATTCCTGGCGCTTCTTCTTGAAGATGGAATAGATTCTGTGCTTTACCGATACGGCGATGATCGCGCTTTTCAGCTTCTTTTACACGCTCTAAATGTTCTTGCAACTCTTTCTCTGATGCAAATGCCACCGCATAAATACGTGTTAACATCTTATTATCAGAATCACCACGCCAATAAGCGCCGGCAATATTCGTTAATGAGAATGCTAATTTACCTTTATTCGTTGTCGGCGTATGAGGTCCACGGCAAAGATCCATAAAGATATCTTCACCATTATTCCCTTGACGATAGAGCGAGATCTCCGTTTGATCTGCTGGCGCACGATCAATAATATCTGCCTTATAAAGCTCACGCTTATCTAAGAAGTATTGAATCGCTTCTTGGCGGGGCCACATTTCACGCGTAACGTCCAAATTCTCTTTTAGAATCTCACGCATTCTTTTGTCAATCGCTTCTAACGCTTCCGGCACAATCGGCTCAACAAAATCAACATCATAGTAAAAACCATGTTCAATTGTTGGTCCAATTGCTAGCATTGCGTCAGGATAAAGATCTTTAACGGCACGCGCTAATACTTGTGCTGCTAAGGTGTGTCTCGCAATATCAAGCCCAGCTTCATCCTTTACCGTCAGTACTTTAAAATCGACATCGGTGGTAATCGTGTAGGTAAGATCTTTATCTTCTCCATCTACAACAATTCCAACAGCGGCTTTTGCAAGGCCAGGTCCGATATCATTCACGATATCAAATCCAGTTACAGCGCCTTGATACTCTCTTTTACTGCCATCTGGCAAAGTAATAACGGGCATTGACTATTTCACTCCTTAAAAACAACGTATAACTTTCTAAACAAGGTATTATAGACTATCTTCGATTCAAATATCATAAAATATTCAAGTGTATCTAGGAAGTGAGCGCCATCAAAATATTGACTTAGGCAAACTTCTTTCACACTTCTACTACATATTTTTTTCAAAATAGAATAGAATAGTGCAATATTTAGGACATATTATTTAAAGAGTTGATTGATAGTGTTACGAATAACCTCGTAACGAGCAGAACATATCGGCGTATTCGCCGTATCAATTAACAATAGAACAACCCAGATTTAGGAGAGTAAACTGCTGTGCGTTTTAACTATAAAGCTCTAATTGGAATTGGTGTTACTTTAATGTTCACGAACGTTAATGCAAATGAGATTACACCAAATTATGAGGCAGGTAAGGCAATTGCAGAAACCTGTGTATCATGTCATGGTAAAGATGGAGTAAGTACAAACGACTTATATCCAAAACTTGCAGGTCAACACCAAAAATATATTCGCACACAACTTTATGAGCTTAAGCGTTCATACAGTGATCCTAATGAAGGTCTTCGTTTTGACTCAGAGATGAGTGTGGAAGCGGATAAATTATCAGAACAAGATATCGCTGACGTTGCGCTTTACATGTCAAAACAAAAAACAACTTATAACGTTGCTGATGAAAAACTAGCAATTCGTGGCGAGCAAATTTATCGCGGCGGTGATATCGCTCGTGGCATTCCGGCTTGTTCAGCATGCCACAGCCCAACAGGTCAAGGTAATGCTGCAGCAAACTACCCAGCAATTGCCGGTCAGCACGCATACTATACTGAGAAACAATTAAATCGTTTCAAAACAGAAGAGCGTAAAAATGACCCAGCACGCATCATGCGCGATATTGCACAACGCATGACTGAAGCGGAGATCAAAGAAGTTTCTTCTTACATCCAAGGTTTACAACCTTAAGTTTTCAATAACTTCATATTTAAAAAAGTGAGCCCATTGCTCACTTTTTTCTTTTATACTACTTTAAATCTAAATCGTAATTATTATTTATTTTAAGGAGTTCAAACCTATGTTAAAGAAATTACTAGCTACAACCACGTTTGTGGTAAGCGCGCTTGTTTCAACTGCCGTTGCTCAAGACTACTTTCAAAGAATTACTCCGAAAGTTGATGCGATTTATAATCCTGAAAAAATTGAAGTCGTAGAAATCTTCTCATACGCTTGTCCCGCCTGTAATACTTTTGAGCCTTACTTCGCAAAATGGAAAGAATCACAAAAAGATGTTGCTGATATTGAGGTTATTTCTCTTGCAGCGCCTGGACAAGGAGTTTGGACGCTTTATGCACAAGTATTCTATACCTTAGAATCAATGAACGAATTAGATCGCGGACATCAAGCCTTCTTTGATACCATCCATAAAGATCGTAAACGCTTCATCAATGAAAAACAGATTGCAGACTTTATGGAAACACAAGGCATTGATAAAGAAAAATTCTTAAAAGCTTGGAATAGTTTCTCTACCAAAAGCTCTTTCAATCGTGGTACCGAACTTATCGTAAACCAATACCGTGTGCCGTTCACGCCTGCAATTGTTGTCAATGGCGAATACCTTTTAAGCGC
>DXHP01000001.1 GCA_019113305.1 Candidatus Ignatzschineria merdigallinarum
TATCGCACTTAACATTGATCTCGATTTTAGAGAATCAAAATGAAGAAAAAGAAGAAAATGCCGTCACTTTAATGACGCTGCATAGTGCGAAAGGGCTTGAGTTTCCCTATGTTTTTATGGTGGGATTAGAAGAAGATATCTTGCCGCATCGAAACAGTATTGACAACGATATGGTGGAAGAAGAGCGCCGGCTCTTTTATGTGGGCGTAACGCGGGCAAGGCAAAAGCTCGATATTACCTATTGTCGTCAACGTAAACGTTACGGCGAATGGGAATCCTGTAAAGTGAGCCGTTTTCTGCATGAATTGCCGGAAGATAATATTACATGGCATAAAGCAGGGGAAGCACCTTCTGCCGAGGCGATGCGAGAAAACACCTCAAAAACACTTGCCGGATTACAATCGATGCTCGATAGTTTAGAGCGTTAATTAGGGATTTTGTATAAAATATTTTTTGATGCGTGAACTTCTGAATCTAGTAATTAGCGGTTCCTATATTTAGGAAATATCTTGTCACTGTAGACAAGTCGTTATAGTAAAATCGGCTGTAGATGATCTGATTAAAGGTTCTATTCAAAAGGTGATGTATCGCTGGAGAGAATAGTTGCACCCTTTTATCAATTTCGTGCCAGCAGTTGTAACAGCGATTTTTAAACCGATCTCACCACCATTTCATGCTAGTAATGATGATATTACATCTACAATGAAACACTTTATGAAACCCAGTACTTACTTTTTCACAAAGAGAGAATTATGCCGAAACTATTGATTATTCCTCGTATCAATCGCCGTCTGTTTCAGTTGATTTCTGGCGTATTGTGGATGCTTTTTTTAGCGGTTATTTTTGCGGTTTTGAAAGCTTATGCGCCGTCGCTTCATGCGAATTTGCCGGCAATTATGAAGTTTGTGATGAATATTGTGGACTTGCAATATTATCTGCTCGCTTTTGCCATCTTTTTGATGCTTGGGTTTAGTTACGCTTATATTGGGCGATTTAAAGATGCCGGCATTTCATCGCTGATTGCCTTGATTCCATTGCTACTTTTTTATGGTTTGATTATTCTTTTTATGATCGATCTGATTGCGCTACTGAAAGAGAGTAATCTACTGCTCTTTATTGCGAAGTTGAAGAAGTTTACAGAAGCGCCAACAGTGGAGAGTTTTCAACGTCTATTTTCCCCAGAGTGGATTCAATTTATTGCCGAGAAGAAACGTTGGATTGATGTGGGCGTTATCTTCTATGTAATGATCGTGATGTCGGCGATGTTTGTGCCGAGCCAAGCGCGAGACAATCGTTATGGCAATCAATGTACGTTATCCGTTGCTGTTCAGTTGTTATCGGTGATCATGGCGATTCTGTTTTGGATGATGACGATTTTGGTGATCTATCTTGGTTGGCAGTTGATTCAATTCCCCAATCCTGCCGAATATCTGTTGGAATATGATCGTTTCATGCACCTGTTGAATAGTGTGCGAGGGATTTAGATTAATGAAGTGGGGAAGCATGAAGCTCTTTGCATTACTTCTCTCTTTGCTGCTTAATGCCGGCATTTTATGGCTAGGAATCTCATTTTATCAAGCACAACAACTTGCTTTGTCGCAAGTTGCCGGCAGTCAGAACACGATGGATTTCACGTTAGAGATTGTATCGAGCCAGCATCTCAATCCACTTTCAGAATCCGCTCAATCGTCATTGGCGAAAGAGACGAATCAAATCTCATCGACAGCAGATTCAGCATTAGTGCCGGTAATCGCTTCTGCGGCAGAAAGTGCGATTAAAATCGAACCTGAAATCGAACATGACATTCAGCAGGATATCCAACAGAAAACGTTAATGTCGGAAAAGCATGATTCATCTGTTGTGCCCGAAGGAGGATCAGAAGCTATCAAGCCGATCTCGAAAAATCACTCTCAAGCTGACAATCGCGAGAAAACGGTCGATAACAGTCATAATAAGCCGGTAGAAGTATCGCAATCTGCGGCGAATGTTGTTGCGAGATCTGGCGACCAATTTGCGACAGAGCTTGCCGCAAAAATTCATGCACAGATTCAAGGATGTTATCCCGAAAGTTCTAAGCGCCGCGGTGAAGAAGGCGTTGTGAATTTGAAAATTGTGAAAAATCAGGACAGATTATCAGTGGTGATGGTAGCAAGCTCAGGATTTAAACGATTAGATCGTTGCGCCATCTCAGCAGTGGAAAAATTATTGCGATTGATGAAAGTAGAAGAAGTGCCGGCATCGGGAATTAATTTGAAGCCGATACGTTTTCAGTTACGATAAGCTTTATGTGAGATATGCCAAGAATAAGAAAAGAGAGAGAAATATGCATCAATTTGAAAATTGCGCGTTGCAAGTTCCAATAGCGATTAATGTATCTAATATGACGGCGATGCTCTCGAATGGCGAAATACTTTTAAAAGATCTCTCTTTTTCTTTGCCAAAAGGGGCAAAACTGGCGGTGATTGGCGCGAATGGTTCTGGAAAAAGTACCTTAATGCGAGGATTGCTCGGTATGATTCCAACGGCATTTTCAGCGTATGAAATTTTGGGAGAGAACTTTTCGGCATTATCTCTAAAAGAGCGTGCCAAGTTGATGAGCTATGTTGGACAACAGCAAGCGCCGGAAACGGAAATTACCGTTTGGGAATGGTGTGAATTGAGTCGATTTCCTTATGCGACCACCAAATCCAAAAATGCTGAGATGATTACGCAAGCCTTGGTGCGTTGTGATGTTCTACCATTTGCCGCAAGACGATTATCAAGTTTAAGTGGCGGCGAGCGACAACGAGTCTATATTGCCGGTGTGTTAGCGCAAGAAACGCCGATCATTCTCTTAGATGAAGTCAATTCGGCAATGGACCCAAAATATCGAGAAGCGATGGAAGCGCTCATTCATTCATTAACGGATAAGACGATTATTTCGGTGACACATGATATGAATGCCCTACATCGTTATTCACATATTCTGGCTTTGAAGTCAGGAAATATTGCGGCATTTGGACGGCGTGAGGTCGTTTTAACGCAGGCGTTATTATCAGAGATTTTTAATTATCATTTTACCGAAATCTGGCACGCTGATCGTGCGCGTTATTTTTAAAGGAATGGTCGATGGTAAATATGGTCGATGACTCTTCGAATACTTCAGCGATAACCGATGTTGCAACAGCTTCAAACGCAAAAAGTTATCTTGTGACGTTGCGCCGAGAAAAACGCCGGCAATACACTATTTTGGCAATCATTATCGGCTTGAGCATTGCATCATTATTGATTGCGCCGATGTTTGGTCTGACATTTTTAACGCCGTGGAGCGAAAATGCTGAGATATTTTGGCAAATGCGCGTGCCGAGATCACTCGCAGCTTGGATTGTGGGCGCTGGATTATCGGTATCAGGATTAGTATTTCAAGCGATTTTACGAAATCCTCTGGCAGAACCTTTTACACTTGGCGTAGCGGCCGGAGCGAGCTTAGGGGCGGCAATCTATATCTATTTTGGATTAACATTCACGCTCGGCATGATGAGTGGGTTGAGCCTGTTTGCCTTTATTGGTGCAGGATTGGTTACTTTGATTATCTATCAGGTGAACTTTCGTGCCGGACATTCTCCACTGAAATTATTGCTAATGGGCGTGATTTTAACGTTTTTTATCTCCAGTATTTTAATGTTGCTACAAGCGCTCGGAAAATCATCATCGGCACTCGCTATGATGAGCTGGATGATGGGGCGATTATCCTTTGTCTCTTTGATAGAACTTTGGCAGTTGTTCGGCGTGACATTGATTGGTTTAGGGATTATTTATCGTTATTTGCCGGAATTAAACTTGTTACAGCAAGGCGAAGCGATAGCCTATTCTCGCGGTGTTCATAGCGCAAGAGTAATGGGCTTACTGTTCTTGATTGTGAGTTTAATGACCGGCGTTTTTGTCGCGGTTGCCGGACCGATTGGTTTTGTGGGAATGGTGATTCCGCATATTGCTCGTAAATTATTGGGTGCGGATCATCGCCGTCTATTCATTGCGGTGATCTTTTTGGGCGGATTGGTATTAGTGGTTGCCGATACTTTAGGATCGGTGCTTTTAAAGCCAGCGGAAATTCCTGTGGGCGTTGTTACTGCAATTTTTGGCGCACCATTTTTTCTCTCTGTTTTACTACGAGAAGGAGAAGCTCAGAAGTTTGTATTGCCGAAAAAGCCTTCGATATAAGGTTCGCTCTAGAGATAGATTGCCTAATGATAGATGCTTTGTAAAAAACGATCATTCGTTTATTAATGCGAGTTTTTGTTCAAGAGTATTCGCCATCATTGCTGGCACGGGATTGATATAAGCATGTAAATAATGTTTTATTGAAAATGATTGATTCTCTTGCTGGTACGGGATTGAGACAAAAGTGCAAAAATTCTTTCTAGCGATGCATCGCCTTTTGAATAAAGATTTTAATCAGATCATTTAAAACCGATATCACTATAAAAGAAGAGTCATCAGTTTCGAGATCATTATTTTAATAGAAGCAGACAAGCCACCAGTGCTGGCATGCAGTTGATATCAGTATGTGAGTATTCTCCCCAGCCGCTTATCAGCTTCAAAAGAAGATTTACATCAAGCTATTTTCTCAAATCATTAATCGTTTTTTAGAAAAAAGAGGTATGATAATCCCGTTTTGATGAATTTCTAAAGAATATCATCAGTTAACCATCTATTTTCAATGATTAAAGTTGGATTTGGGAAGCAGGGTGAAACTCCCTCACGGACCCGCCACTGTAATGCCGTAATGCCGGTAAAGTCAGATACCACCCAGCTTAAACTACTCTCGAGGTTAAAGAGGTTTATGTTAGAACAAATTTCCCCAAAAGCGATTACGCTTGCGCTTTTTTCGGCGCTCTCATTGTCTCAAGTTGCGTTCGCACAAGATGTTAAAACGACTGAAAGTGAAGATGAGATTATCTTTACGGCGAATCGATATGCAACATCTGCCAATGAAATTGGTAGCCAAAGTATCGTGATTACTAGCAAAGAGATTCAAAATCGTCAATATCATACGGCAACAGAAGCATTAGCGCATCAGCCCGGTGTGATTCTTAGTCAAAATGGGATCAATGGTCCAAGTTTCCTC
Source organism: Candidatus Ignatzschineria merdigallinarum (assembly GCA_019113305.1). Classification (GTDB taxonomy): domain Bacteria; phylum Pseudomonadota; class Gammaproteobacteria; order Cardiobacteriales; family Wohlfahrtiimonadaceae; genus Ignatzschineria; species Ignatzschineria merdigallinarum. Next base: position 5,108 of record DXHP01000001.1, read on the forward strand.
TACATTCGTGGAGCGAATAGCCAAAATACATTAGTGCTTGTGAATGGCGTGCCGCTCGGTGATGCGATGGGAACAGGTAGAGTTGTTGATTTTTCGTTATTAGGTTCGCTCTTAGACGTGAATCGCATAGAAGTATTGAAAGGTCCACAAAGCTCAGTTTATGGTAGCTCGGCGATGGGCGGAGTGATTCAACTATTTACGAATAACCTTGATGAAAAAGGGACTAAGTTGCGCTTGATGGCGGGATCAGATAGCACGATTCAAACTAGCGCTACAACGACAGGGCAGGTGGGGAATTTGAGATACTCACTTGGCGGATTGATCGAAAATAGTCATGGGATTGATGCAACAACGGATACAGCGGGCAAACAAGCGAAAGATTTTGATAAAGATCGTTATAAAAACCGTCAATTATCAGGGCGCTTTAATTATCTCTTAACAGAAGAGCTCGATGTGGATTTTGCATTTACCTATAACAAGCGTTATGCCGAGTTTGATAATAGTTGGAATCCGACAAACTTTAATGATGAGAATAAATCAAAGCTATTTACGGGAAGATTAGCGTTGAATGGCGCTTTTTTAGAAGATCAGTGGACATCAACTTTGGCATATTCATTGATGAAGTTGGATCGTGATAGTTATAGCGGAACGAGTTGGCCTGTTTTTGGCGCAACACATAATCGCTTCAACGGTAAAACGCAAACAGTGAACTTCGATAATGAGTTGAGCTTTTATCAAGATTTTAAAACTCGCTTTGGGCTTGCTTACCAAAAAGAGCAAGGATCGGGGGATAATCGTTTGAAGCATTCTCAAAATACGAAGAGTATTTATTTAGAACAATCTTTTGATTTTACTGATCGTTTTTATAACACCGCCGGCATTCGTTACGATAAAAACTCGAAATTTGGCAGTAAAACCACTTATCGTTTCACGTCGCGTTACAACTTTAATGAGATGGTTGCCGTAAAAGGTAGTTTTGGTACAGGTTTTACTACACCGAATGTTTATCAGATACATGATCCTTCTGTGGGAAATAAGGATTTAACAGCTGAAACCAGTAAAGGATTTGATGTGGGTTTTGAAATCAAACCTACGATGGATACGCAGTTATCGTTTAGTTATTTTCATACGAATTATAAGAATATGATTGGATGGTTCAAGTTTAATCCCCATGATCCTAATGATTGGCGTGGGGAATATCGAAACTTTGAAAGAGCTAAAATTAAAGGGTTGGAAATTGTCGCTTCTACAATAATCAATGAACAAATAACTTTATCAGGAAGCTATACCTATCTAGATGCGAAAGAGAAGAAACAGTTAGGTGGATATCAGCAAATGCAACATAGGCCTAGACATCAAGTAACAACAAATGTGACCTATCAGCCGCTACACAATCTCACGTTGAATACATCCGCTGTCTATTATGGCGAACGTAAAGAGTCCGGCAATAAAACATTAGATTCATTTATCATATTTGATATTGCTGGTAGCTATAAGATTAACAACAGATTCGAAGTGGATGCGAAGATTCAAAACGTCTTCAACAAACAGTATGAATTTGCGGATGGTTATCGTGAACGTGGAAGATCGGCGTATATTGGGGTGAATATTTCACTTTAATGTTGAGTGAGCATTTTGAAATGGAAAATAGCGTAAGAATTTCTTGCGCTATTTTTGTATGATAGAAAAATGTGTGAATATTCTAAAAATTACGCGATGATCGGTAAGATTATGGGATATTGATGAGATAACAGTTTGAATATAAGAATAGATGAAAAGTAGAGAATAATGATCAAAACTTTTAGAAAACCATTCCAGAGATTCATCCACTTTAGCGTAGCACTCTTTTTTTTGGGGAGTTTTGCTGCCGCTGACTATGTCGTGATTCCGAAAGGTGAAGGTTTGAATTGTCAGCGCATTGTGTCGGTATCGCCGGCATTGAGCGATATGATGTCGGAGCTCAAGATTGATGATCGGATTGTGGGGGCAACACGTTATTGCAAGTTACCTTTTTCCAGAAGTCGTGAAATTGTCGGGGGTTATTTTGATCTGAATTTTGAAAAGGTTGCTTCGTTAAAACCGGACATTGTTTTTTTAGAAGGAACCATTAATAATCCTGTGGCACAAAGACTTGATGCGCTGGGGATCACAAACCGAGTGTTCTCATTGGATACATTAGATGAGATGGAAGCTGCAAAGCAGGAGATTGGTCACTATTGCGAAGGACAAGTCGTGATTGGTGGTACAACGTTAAGAGATGATTTGAAAAGCTTTATTCCTCAA
>DXHP01000170.1 GCA_019113305.1 Candidatus Ignatzschineria merdigallinarum
CTTTTCTGGCCGGCAATGCTTAATTTCTCAGGTCATCGTGTACCTTCACAATATGCGATTAACGGTTTCTTAACGGTTGATGGCGCTAAAATGAGTAAATCTCGTGGCACATTTATTACCGCAAATTCTTATATTGATCAAAATTTAGATCCAGAATGGTTACGTTACTATTTTGCCGCAAAATCAAATGGTGCGATTGATGACTTTGACTTGAACCTTGATGATTTTGTCAATCGAGTGAATGCGGATCTTGTGGGAAAATATGTCAATATTGCTTCTAGAACCAGTCGTTTTATTGCAAAAGAATTTAATAATGAATTAGGCGCGATCGCTGATGAAACAAAAGCATTGATTGATTCGATTATTGCTCGTCAAGATGCGGTAAAAGCTGGTTATGAAAAACGTAATTTTGCGGCAGCACTTCGTGAAATCTCTGCAGCATGTGATGATGTAAATGAGCATTTCGACCAGATGAAACCTTGGGAAATTGCCAAAGATGAGTCAAAACGTCAATTGTTGCAAGATCTCTGTACTGGTTATTTAGAGTGCTTTAGATTGTTATCACTCTATCTGAAACCTGTATTACCAATCGTTGCCGGTAAAGTGGAAGCATTCTTAAATATTGCACCATTGTCTTTTGATGCGTTAACGACATCTTTAGGGAAAGGGCATCAGATTGGAAGTTATGAGCATTTGATGACGCGTTTGAATCGTAAAGATTTAGATAAACTGATCGAAGCGAATAAAGAAGCGCTTGCGGTGGTACGTAATGATGCGGCAGATACGAAGAAAACGGATGATGTGAAAAAAGCGCAGAAAGCTGAGAAAAGTGATGCGCAAGATTCAAGTGAATATATCTCGATTGATGATTTTGCTAAAGTCGATCTTCGTTTAGGCAAAGTTTTATCATGTGATTTCATTGAAGGCGCAGATAAACTCTTAACTTTCCAAATTGATTTAGGGGAAGAGAAACCACGTACCATTTTTTCAGGAATCCGTAAATTCTACGAAGATCCTGCGGCATTGATCGGCACATATGTCATTGTTGTGGCGAATCTTACACCGCGTAAAATGCGTTTTGGTGTGAGTGAAGGTATGATTTTATCCGCTTCTACAAAAGATCAATTAACACTTCTCACTACATTAGGTGAATTAGCGCCAGGTGCAAAGATCTCTTAATAGATTTGAGATCAACTAATAAAAGAAGAGCGAGCCTTAAGCAATCAAGGCTCGCTTTTTTATTGATCATTGAAGGTGATGCCGGCATCGATTGTAGTAATGGAGACAAAAGTACATGGTCGATCAATGCTAGGTTTAAAGATCTGAATGTATGATGAGCGCATCATATTCAATGGTCAATAATCAGTAATATTATGAATTTGATTTTAAATGATCTGATTGAAGGTGCTTTAAGAGCTGATGTATCGTTGGGGAAAGTGTTTGTATATTTTATCAATCTCATTCCAGCCATGATAACAGGGACTCTTGAACCAAAATGATCATAGTCCTTATTACAAAGGGACTTTTATCGTCTTCTCTGAATCCCGAGCATTTGAAAATTTGAGGATATTTCATCAAGATCAAGATGCTTGGTATTCAGAGAGATCGGATGGATCTTAAAGTGTGATGAATGCACTTGCGATACCGAAGTAGATGAAGACTCCTACGATGTCACAGATAGAGGTGATGAGTGGTCCACTTGCTGTTGCGGGATCCATTTTAAGTTTGCTGAAGATAAAGGGGAGTGATAAGCCAATAATACTACCAATCATGACAACAAAGATCATCGTGATGGCAACGATAAATGCGATCTCAAATCCACCGCGATACATGCCGACGATAGAAACAGCCAGAGCCATTGTAAAACCAAGAAGTGCCGAGATAATCGTTTCTTTGCCAATCATTCTAAACCAATCTTTAATACGAACTTCGCCAAGCGCCATTGCACGGATCACTAATGTTGCAGACTGTGCGCCGGCATTACCGCCACTATCAACAAGAAGGGGTAAGAAGAAGACAAGGGCAACATTGCTTTCGATGAGATCTTCATAGGTGGCAATTCCGGCACCAGAAAAAACGTTCATAAATACGAGAACGACTAACCATGCAATACGTTTACGATAGAGTAAACCGATGGTGGCAGTTAATAAGTTTTGATTTTCAAGCTCGCCACTTTTAATGGATGCCATACGATAGACATCTTCGGTGCTCTCTTGTTCCATGACATCAAGGATCTGATCGATGTGAATCACGCCGAGAAGATGACCGGATTCTGCAACGACAGGAATGGTAACAAGTTCTGTTTGTTGGAAGAGTTGTGCAACATCTTCCTGATCCATTGCAGTAGAAACTTGTTTGAGTTTCGTTTTCATAATGGTTGAGATTGCTTCATCGCCCTTTGCAGAGAGCAACTCTCGAATTGCGACAACGCCGACAAGCAATTTATCGTCATTGAGAATATAGACGTAATGAATATCTTCACGTTGGTAAAGATTTTTACGAAGATAGTTGATGGCTTCATCAACGGTTTGATGCATATCGAGCGTGATAAAGTCATTGGACATGAGCGAACCCGCTGTCTCTAACCCAAATTTCATGTTACGGTCTTGAATCACCATTTTTGCTTAACTCCTTATCTTTTATTTTCATAAAACGACAGTAATCAGATTGCTGTCTTCGATATATTTTGTTAAGCGCGGCAGTGCGCTGCAGCCGACGCTGGTATCCACTCTAAAGAGCTTATAGATGATCAGTCTATTTTTAAGATCAAAAAAAACACCCAACCACAGTTGTGAGGAGGGTGTTTTTTTACAAGCACGCCAAAAAATACGCGTGATTGTACAGATCTCTCCTCTTTCGTAAAGTTTTAGCACTATATGGCATGGGAATCATCCCGGCTACATTAGATACCGCCTTAGCTCGACAGTTTCTGCTGACCCATTGGTGTCTCTCGACGTTTCTGGGCAGTAGCTTACCTCCATATAGGAGCCTCACCTAACGAGGATAGTTAGCAATATTTGCTAACCCAAAATAATTTGTTGAGCGCATTGTTACTCAAAAATTTCTAATTAGCAAATTATTTTGGCTGTAAATTTTTTTTATTTCGTAAAAGTTCTTATTCCAGCCGAAATTCTTAAGAAGATTTATAAGCCAAAAATCAACAATTATTAGCACTCATTTTTGTCAGGATATTTTGGTTTTTGAGAGACAAGATTTAATGATAATAATTTTGGTGAACATTTCTATTTGATTGTTTTATCACTATTTTTTTGATCAAGAAGTTGGTGCTGATTGGGAGGACATATATTTCTTAAGTAATGAGAAACCATTTTGAAAATGGTGAACTCTATCTTGTTGTCATGACTATTGTGTTTAAAAATTGCCACATTAGTCAGAATTTTTTTATGGCAAATGATGTTGCAAGTTTGAAGAGAAAAGATTTCTGATTCTTCAATGCATATTGAATAATCAGTTATCTTCTTAGCCTTGTATCAACTTTAAAATTGATTTTTCTATGGAAGATATTCCCACTTATTAAAAGTAATCCCCAATTCCTGTGGATAAGTTTTGTGATAAGAAATGTGTAACGTGGGAAAAGTGTCAAGCGCCTCCTAAAATGCAGGCGCTTCTATTTGTGGTTATTAATTAGGCAATTGCGTGATACTATTATCCAAAGACATTGCGAAGACGAATATGGGCAAAAAGTGCTAAAACTAAGAGTGAGAAAAGTGCCGCAAAAAATGCCATGAGATAGCCGATATGAATGGTGGTAAATGCCGCTAATCCCCCGAATAGAAGTAGCGCAAGCATCATAAAGCTGTTTTCAAAAAGGTTCTGAATCGCAATTGCGGTTCCGGTACTTTTGAGTTTTCCGCCGCGTTCTTGTAGTAGTGCATTGAGCGGAATGAGGAAGATTCCTCCGCAAATTCCCACTAATAATAGTGCGCCGTAAGCCAGATAAAGGTTTTCTTGCGTGAGAAAGAGAATTACAGAAATACTCATGCCGATACCAGCCCAAAGGCTCAGTTTGATGTTCTTTTGCGTAATGAGTATCGCTGCAAGGGCCGAGCCTAAAATCACCCCAATGCCGACAATCAGGCTAAGCTCCGAAACCTTTTCGGTACCTTCTCCTAATACATCTCGCACCCAATCATTGAGTAACAGTTTTAAAACGGCAACGCCACACCAGAAGAGACTTGTTCCCAAAATGGCGAAACGGGCTTTTTTATCTTTTAATAAACGTCTAAGAACGATGATGAATTTTTTAAGAATCATGCCGGCATTAAATCCGTCTCGGCGTTTTGGGGTAATTTTAGGGATAAAAAGGTTAAAGATGAGTGCTAAGAAAAAGGCGCTGAATGCCAGAATAATAGCATAGGTTACATGGCTTTCAGCTAAGATTCCGCCAAGTGCGGAGCCGAGTAAGATCGCGACAATCGTAGAGCCTTCTATTAAACCATTGGCTTTAATTAAGAGCTTATTGGAGACCAGTTCGCTTAATATTCCAAATTTTGCCGGCGAATAAACCGCAGCACCAAGTCCGACAATCGCGTAACAGATAAAAGGATTGATCCCAACAAAAAGGAGAGAGATACCGACAATTTTAATGCCATTACCAATGAGCAAAACACGACCTTTGGAAAGATTGTCTGCAACGTGCCCGACAAATGGGGCGAGCAGAATATAGAAAAGGGCAAAGGTGCCTTGGAGAATGTAAGTCCCTTCTTTACCAAAGCTACCTTTGCTAATGATTTCCATCAATGCAAAAAAGAGTGCATTATCGGCAAATGCCGAGAAGAACTGCGCATTAAGAACGGTTAAAATGCCGCGATTAAAGAGTCTCTCTTTTGTTGCTGTCGGTGTTTGTTGGAAATTTGAGGCTGTTTTCATCATTAAAACCTTTAAAGTCAGAGAGTGACTTTTGAGGGGAAACTGTCTTGAAATGCAGGAAGTTTTGGCTTCCTACGGTTGTTTTATCATAAAATTAGAGGTGAATTTCGCTATTAATAGGGTGTTTATAAAGCACCTTAAGCCGTTTCACTCGCCATTTCGGTTAAGGCGCGGTAATTGACTTTTCCGGAACCTAATCGTGGCAGCTCTCGGATATAACGAATATCGCGACTAATGGCTAATTCTGGGATTCCTAAGGAGCGAGCGGTTTGTATCAACGCTTTTCGATCAGTTTCCTCGGCGGTGGTATAGATCACAATTGCTTCACCTTTGCTTTGATCTTCTCGAGTGACCGCCGCATGTAAGTTATCAGGATAGGTCTCACGAAAGACTCGTTCAGCGGTTTCTAGTGCAACCATTTCTCCGGCAATCTTCGCGAAGCGTTTTGCGCGACCTTCAATGGCGAGGAAACCATCTTCATCGATTGATACAATATCACCGGTATCGTACCAACCATCATTTTGCTCAATCTCTGAGTTATCTAAAACGCCGGGATTTTGATAGAAGAGATAACCCTTCATGAGATTGCCACCTTTAATCATTAAGCGTCCGCCTTTTTCAATCCCTTCAACAGGTTCGAGCTTTGAGTCAATTCCCGGCAATAATTTGCCGATCGTATTTTCTTTATAATCCATTGGTACGTTGATTGAAATTACCGGCGCACATTCTGTGGCACCATAACCTTCTAAAATGCGAATACCAAATTTATCTTGCCAAGTCTGTTTGACGGTATCACTCAATTTTTCAGCGCCGGCAACCACATAACGCAGCGTTGAGAAATCGACAGGATTGGCATAGCGCGCATAGTTTTGTAAGAAGGTAGAGGTTCCAAAAAAGACGGTCGCTTGTAACTCATAGATCATTTCTGGAATAACGCGATAATGAAGTGGGGAAGGATAGAAGAAGGCTTTCGCGCCGGAAAGAATTGCCGTAAACATGCCAGCAGTTAAGCCAAAAGCGTGGAAGAGTGGCAGTGCAACCATGAAGCGATCTTTCTTCGTAAAGTCTGCAACCGTATGCAATTGTTCCACATTGGTTAAAATAGAGGCATTGGTATGTACTACGCCTTTCGGTTTTCCTTCAGATCCTGAGGTAAAGAGAATGACAGCTTCATCATCAGCTTTGACTTCCGGTAGATACTGCAATGGATTACGGCGAGCCATTAATACCCAAAGTTTATCTTTGAGCGTGATCTCTTTGCGTAATTCTTCTAAATAGATCCAACGGATTTGCGGGAAACTTTCTGGGAAATGTTCGAGTTTCCCCTCTTTTAAGAAACGTTTGGAAGTGATGATAGTTTTAATATCTGCCGATACAATTGCGGCATCCATTCCTTCAACGCCGGCACTGTAATTTAAAAGGGCGCTGGTGCGATTAATCGCATTCATTGCTAAGAGTGAGATTGCGGCAACATTGGTATTAGGCAGTAGTAAACCGACACGTTCTTTCTCCGCCGTGTGGCGCGCAAAAACGCGGGATAATGCGAGAGAGCTTTCAATGAGTTTTTGATAACTTAACGGTTTACGTGTGATATCTTCGATGCATTCTGTATCTTTACCAAATTCACGGCGAGCATTGAGAATGCTTTCAAAAAGCGATGTTGGTCTAAAGACATCAAGGCGCGTATTCATCAGACATTCTTGAGTAAATTTCGCAAGATAATGGCGAGAGCTTTGAACGGATGATCTTTCAGGCAGATCAATATAGACCGGCGCTTTCATGACGATACGAATTTTTGAGAAAAGGCGCTGTTTTTTGATACCTTTTAAACGGCTAAAATGGGTCTGTTCCGCACCTTCAATAAAGACTGGAATGAGCGGTCGATTTGCTTTGTGCGCAATGAATGCGGCACCTTCATAAAACTTCATAAAGCTGCCGGTAAGCGTGATACGACCTTCTGGAAAGATCACAATACTTTGACCCGTTTGGGCTTTTTGTAAAATAGTTTTCATTGCCATCGGGTGAAAAGGATCAACCGTTACGTGCGGTACAAAACGTAAGAAAAACTTGAAGTACCATCTTGCTGCAATTTGTCTATCAATCACAAATAGCGGTTTTTGCGGTAAATAGAGTCCCAGCAACAGACCATCGAGGAATGATTGATGATTACAGACAATGATGCCTTGTTGGTCTTGGCTCTTTTCATCAATCTCTACTTCGATACGATAGAAGAGATTGAGTAATGTACGTAAAAACCATTTCATATGTATGTTCCTTTTGTGAATGTGCCTCAAACTTTGAGGTTTATCATAACTGCTTTTTTATCAAGATCGTTATATTGTTCTTGGGAAAATATTGTTATCTATTGTTAGCTCTTTTTATCCATTTTCATTTATTTCTATTTGCCTCTTGTCTATTTTTTAAGGGAATAATAAATGGTAAACGATAGTTAACTTTCAGGGTAGATTAATCGTTCAAAGATGCTGTGTCAAGCAAAAAGTAATCGATTGTTAACTTTGTGCGAGGATGATGATCGTGATTTCGCTTGAAGTATCGTTCCGACAAGTGCTAATGCGAAATTGAGAAAATTTTACAGATATGTTCTCAAGCAATTTATTGGAAGTCGATTTCACTATGAAATAGCGATAAAGTACTACTAAATTGGGATTCCCTGAAAGGCTGATCGTTGCTATACTAAACGTTAACAACTGTTAGCTGATAGGAATAGAGAGATGAAGTTTGATTTTTCAGATGAAGGAAGTAAGAGTCGTTATCTTGTTGCGGGTTTAAAGCTCTTTGCTCATCATGGTTATGATTTAGTCTCTGTTCGGGATATTTCGAAAGAGGCAGGAACGTCTGAAGCTGCGCTCTATAAACATTTTAAGAGTAAAGAAGAGATGGCACTCTATCTCTTTAGAATTATTTTGCGGACGTATACGAAAGAGATTGCTAGAATTGCGCAGCAAACAGATATTGATACGATCACAAGATTGCAAGAGATGCAGCGTTATACTTATGCGCTTTATCATGTCGATCCTGAAAGCGTGCATTTTGCCTTGCTGTCGCAATATAAATTTTGGGCAAAAGTAGAAGATGAGTTAAAACCTCATTTTTGGATGAAGGATCTGCTTATCGAAGGAATGGAGAAAGGGGAGATTGAGAAGGTTTCTATCTTAACGCAAGTGTCGCTCTATACCGGATTGATCTTAGAACCGCTGATTCAATATACGATGTTTGAAGATCCGCATGTTTCTTGGAGTGAATTTACGGATGAAGTCACACATGCTGTCCGTAAACTGTTAGAAAAGCGGGATGAGCTTCCGGTAATTATTTAGTTTTTTCCCTATTTTTGATATTAGAAATCAATTCGATAGAAAAATGAAATAGATAAAAAAGGGCTTCTTAGTTGAAGCCATTTTGTCTGTTTGAACATTCAATATTATGAATATCTTCGCGAATTTTATGAGACTTTAACCGTTAAAATATCGCAAGGAGAATCATTGATAATTGATCCCGAGGTTGATCCTAAAAGAACGCCGAGACCGGTTCTTGTGTGAGATCCTAATACTAAAAGATCTGCTTTTAATTCTTCTGCAGCTCTTAAAATTCCCTCTTTTGTGGAAAGCGCAGAGATTACCATCGTATCTGCATCTGGAATCCCAAGTCTCATAGAGAGTTCACGCATTGATTTTTTAGCTTCGGCAATGATTTCGCTATCTGATACTTGTGGAATGATCGGCATTAACTCATAACCTGCACTGATGCTGATGCCTTCAAGGATATTGAGTAAGGTAATTTTTGCATGATTACGTTTCGCAACCATGAGTGCTTTTTTACCCACTTTTTCAGCGTCTTCTGATTGGTCTACGGCGACAAGAATATGTTGGTATTCAGTTTCGGACATTGTTGATATCTCCAATTAACGGCATAAGTAATGGTATGAATGTAATATTTGATAATGTTTCACGAGTATTCATTATTAATATAATCACCTTCATTTCCTTATAACAAGAGATCTGCCGTTTGGCAATTCTAATGCGCCGAAAAAGCGACCTAGACCAAAAAAAAGTGTACAATACGAGCACCTATTTTTTGAGTAACGTATTAAAAAAATTACAATCATGAGTAAATTAGCGAAAGAAGTTGCCAGACGAAGAACCTTTGCCATTATTGCCCACCCGGATGCCGGTAAAACAACAATGACAGAAAAACTCCTGTTATTTGGAGGTGCGATTAATCTTGCCGGTTCTGTAAAGGGAAGAAAAGCCGCAAGACATGCAACGTCCGACTGGATGGAGCTTGAGCAGCAACGGGGAATCTCGGTGACATCATCGGTGATGCAGTTCCCTTATCGTGATTGTATGATTAACTTGCTCGATACGCCGGGACACCAAGACTTCTCGGAAGATACTTATCGTACTTTAACTGCTGTTGACTCTGCACTGATGATGATTGACTGTGCGAACGGGGTTGAAGAGCAGACTATTAAATTAATGAATGTTTGCCGTCTTCGGGATACGCCAATCATTACTTTTATCAATAAGCTTGACCGTGATGGAAAAGAGCCGATTGATCTGTTAGATGAAGTGGAAGATGTTTTAAAGATCAATTGTGCACCGGTCACATGGCCGATTGGTATGGGACGTGATCTCAAGGGGGTTTATCATATCCTTGAAGATTATATCCATCTTTATGATTCGGCAGAGCGCGGCACTAGAAGCAAAGGACGTATCGTTCAAGGCTTAAATAGCCCAGAACTTGATGAGGTTTTAGGCGAAGATCGTGCAAATGCTTTTAGAGAAGAAGTAGAACTTGTGAAAGTTGCCAGCCATGAGTTTGATATTGAAGAGTATTTAGCAGGTCGTTTAACGCCGGTGTATTTCGGTTCGGCGATTACGAACTTTGGCGTGCAAGAGATGCTTGATGGATTTGTGGAAATCGCACCATCTCCGAAAAAACAAGCGACTTTAACTCGTGATGTGATGGCAGATGAAGAGCCATTAACGGGGTTTGTGTTCAAAATCCAAGCGAATATGGACCCGCGCCATCGTGATAGAATTGCCTTTATGCGTGTCTGTTCTGGGAAATATACGCCGGGCATGAATGCGCGTCACGTGAGAATTGGGAAAAATATCCGTATTCCAGAAGCTTTAACATTTATGGCTTCCGATCGCGGGCATCTTGAAGAAGCATACGCCGGCGATATTATCGGAATTTATAATCATGGCACGATTCGTATCGGCGATACCTTTTCGGAAGGAGAAGAGATCAGCTTTAAAGGAATTCCAGACTTTGCACCGGAACTATTCCGTCGTGCGCGCTTGCGTGATCCACTTAAAATGAAGCATCTTGAGCGTGGGCTTGAACAGTTATGTGAAGAGGGCGCGACGCAGCTCTTTAAACCGCTTCGTAATAATGATCTGATCATCGGCGCTGTGGGGATTCTTCAGTTTGATGTGGTTGCGCACCGCTTAAAGCTTGAATATAACGTGGATTGTATCTTTGAGCATGTGGATGTTTCAACGGCGCGTTGGGTACATTCTAAAGATCCGAAGAAATTTGAAGAGTTTAAACGTAAAGCTGAGGATAACTTGGCGCTAGATCATCATGGTGAATATGTTTATATTGCGCCAACACGAGTGAATCTTCATTTAGCGCAAGAGCGTTATCCTGATATTTCATTTGATGCATTCCGTGAAATTCATGGTTAAGCTGTAAAGTGATTTTAACTAAAAACTAAAGGTTTAAAGTGTTTTGTAACAACATTTTAAAAAAGTTTTGACAAAATTGATGAAAAAGTTGAATCCCAGAAAGTCATTATTCGATTTTCTGGGATTTTTCTTATTCGAGAATGACATTGTAGAACAGTGCTCTTTACTTTATGTTTTCATATCTTTACATAAGCTAATATAATCATTAGGTTATGGATAGAATCAAGTGTGATTGTGTGCAGTTTTCGATATAATGAGGACAACTTTTATAGGGGAGATGGTATATGAAAAAGGTTTGGTTAGTTTCAGTATTGGCAACAGCACTTTTAGGTTCAATGGCAGCTGCGCAGGATTATCATCATTATGTTTCAGGAAAAGGGGCAGCCGTTCGTCTAGAGAATAAATTGACAGGAAATGGGAGTAATGAGGCGACGCAAGCGCTTTATAATGTGGATCATAAAAAAAGTGATACGGTGGCAGGCTTAAGAATTGCATATGGGATTAGTATGCCGTTGTGGGGCAATAATCTCCGTACTGAGCTTGAATATGGTTATAACGGAAAAGCAAAACTAGAAGGTTCAGCATCCACACCCGATTTAAATTACAAAAGCGATATTAAATCGCAATTTGTGATGGCCAATGTGTACTATGATTTTGATCTTGATTCAAATTGGACACCTTATGTTGGCGCGGGAATTGGTTATGCGCGTGTTAAAGCTGATAATCAGGTTAATTTTGGGGGTGAGGTTGCTTCATTATCAAAAAGTAGCGGAAATTTTGCTTGGAACTTAACAGCAGGAATTAGTTATGAAATGACAGATAATCTTTCGATTGATGCAAGCTATCGTTACATTGATTATGGTAAGGCCAAAAACTCTGGTAATTTAGAATTAGGCGCACAAAAATATCGTGCACATAGCCATTCTAAAGTGCGTTCGAATGAGTTGAACTTAGGAGTTCGTTATCGTTTGAATTATCAAAATAACTAGGAGTAATGATCGTTGTTGATCGATACTATAGATCTTCAAATTCACGATATTTTATAGTAATTAGAAAAACCTTGGCAATCATTAACTGCCAAGGTTTTTTCATTCCCTGAAAAGGCGTTTAGATCTCGATATACTAAGTTTCACCTAATATTTTATAAAGAGCTTTTAATCATGATAAACCCCAAACTGAATCTTGAAAAAATTGGTACTGAGCAGCGAAATCCCCGGACAATGGAGATAGACACTTTATCGACGCTCGAAATGGTACGATTAATTAATCGGGAAGATCAGAGGGTAATCGATGCCGTGGAAGCTGCATCAGAGCAGATTGCAAAGGCGATTGATGGGATTGTCACAGCACTTAAATTGGGCGGACGTTTAGTCTATATTGGTGCGGGCACTTCTGGGCGTTTAGGTGTTTTAGATGCTTCAGAATGCTTACCAACATTTGGCGTAGGTGAGGAGATGGTGATTGGTATGATTGCCGGTGGAGATCGTGCGCTACGTCATCCCGTAGAAGCGGCAGAAGATAGTGAAGAGTCTGTGGTGATGGATTTAGCAGCGATCAATTTTAATGAAAAAGATATTCTCTGCGCCATTGCCTCTTCTGGACGAACCCCATATTGTGTCGGCGGTATTCGTTATGCAAAAGCATTAGGCGCAACAACGATTGCGCTAGCTTGTGTCAACGCCAGTGTGATTGGTCAGATGGCGGATATTGCCATTGAAGCGGTCGTTGGGGAAGAGGTAATTACCGGCTCCACTCGACTAAAATCAGGCTCTGCGCAGAAGATGATTCTCAATATGTTGTCGACCGGCGCAATGATTCAGCTTGGGAAAGTGTATCAAAATTTAATGGTCGATGTCAGATCAACGAATGAGAAGCTGATTGAGCGTTCTCGCCGAATGTTGATGGAAGCGACAGATTGCCGTTATGAAGATGCCGTCACGTTGCTTGCAGCGGCTAATGGACATGTAAAAAGTGCGATTTTGATGGCATTACTGGCGATTAACTATGAGGAAGCGTCAGCATTACTCACTCAATATGATGGACACATTCGGCAAATTTTAGCAGCACAAAAGGAGCTTTAAAATGGCGCAATCGTTATATGCGGTGGGATTAATGACCGGCACTTCATTAGATGGCATTGATGCGGCACTTGTGAAGCTTTCCGGCAAAGGATTAGCAACAAAGTGCGAGCTTCTCTATTTTATATCGCAACCTTTAGAGCGCGATTTGAAAGCGCGGATCCATCAAGAATGTCACAATGAGAGTTCAACAGTTGCCGGCATCTGCTCGTTGAATATGGAGCTCGGGCAATTGTATGCGGATACGGTATCGGCGCTATTAACAGCGGTTTCTAAATTAAAATCCCAAGGTTTAGAAACGGTTAAGGATTTTAATGGGCAGTTAGATTTTATCGCTTCACATGGACAGACCATTTATCATCTGCCGCAAAAAGTCGCATTGGCAGAGGGATTGAAACCTTCCACTTTGCAAATCGGTGATCCATCATTATTGGCGTATCATCATCAAACAGATGTCTATTTTAACTTTCGCATGATGGATATTGCTGCCGGTGGTGATGGTGCACCGCTCGTGCCATTAACGGAATTAATTTTATATCGAGATTTTGAGAAGAATCGCTTGCTGCAAAATATTGGGGGCATTGGCAATGTCACGGTAATGCCCAAAAATGCAGATCTTGATGATGTTTGGGCATTTGATACTGGCCCAGGAAATATGATGATCAATGATGCGATGACAGTCTTATATCAACAAAGTTATGATGAGAGCGGGAATATCGCTCGAAGTGGGTCATTGATTGCGGCACTATTCAAACGATTAAAAAATCATGCTTATATTGAAGAGAAACCGCCTAAATCCACAGGGAGAGAGTTGTTTGGTAGCCAATTAACATCATCGTTATTACATGATTTTCAGTTTGAAAAGCCAGAAGATTTGATTCATACATTGACACGATTTACTGCATGGAGCATTGCGGAGAGTTATCGTCGGTTTATTTTGCCGGCACTCTCTATTGATGAGGTAATTATTGGCGGCGGCGGTGCTTATAATTTGGCTTTATTGGATTACTTACAAGCGGAACTGCCGGGAATTTTGATCTTAACGAATGAAGATCTTGGCATTTCTAGCGATGCGAAAGAAGCGATGGCATTTGCCTTATTAGGTTATCAGACAAAGATGCAACAGATTGGTAATGTGCCAAGAGCAACGGGTGCGCGAGAGGCGGTTGTGATAGGTCAACTTTGCCCTAATCCGTTCCCCATTGTGAAAAATTAATGATAGAATACCCAATTGATAATTATTCTTTTTTACAGTGATAACCAATTGTAATCTGTCTCAAGATGATCGTTTTGATGTTTTGAGGGAGTTTGTGAAATCAATTTTAATAGTATTACGATTTTTGGGAGGTAAAAGATGTCAGCGGCGACAGATCAAGCACCAATTTTGGAATTAGGAATGACCGAATGGCATGCAGAACACACTGATCAAACGGATATTGTGGCGCATTTAGAGAAAGGTGAGGTGCTTTATTTTCCTTTACTTCCTTTTCACTTAACAGACGAGGAAGCGGCGTTATTAAATCCAGCATTGGTCAGCCCCAAACGTAAAAATATTATGTATCAAGCGGATCAAGATGCGATTCGTGGTACAGCTGATGATATCTCTGAAGCCCAAAAGTCGGCATTAAAAGGATTATTAAAGCGTTATTCTGAGGCAAGTTTACGATTGATCACTGATCTGATCCCTGAGTATAAAGGCAAGCTTCATAGTCCTATGAATACGCTTCGCTTGAATGCGATTGATGAATGGAGTGATAGTAACTCTTTCCGTAAGGATGATCGCCGATTGCACGTGGATGCTTTTCCATCAAGACCGCTTCATGGAAAACGGATTATTCGCATCTTTAATAATATTAATCCTGCTGGCGTACCACGTAAATGGCGTGTGGGAGAGCCTTTCCCTGAGCTTGCAAAACGTTTGTTACCACAAACAAAAAGTTATTCGAGTATTGGTGCTACGTTATTAGATTCCTTAAAAATTACGAAAAGTCGTCGAACACATTATGATCATATTATGTTGCAGTTTCACGACATGATGAAAGAAGATCAAAATTACCAAGATCACGGTGTGCAGTGGGATGTGAATTTTATGCCGGGTTCAACTTGGATCTGTTTCTCGGATCAAACGCCACATGCGGCAATGAGCGGGCAGTTTATGCTAGAACAAACTTTCCAGCTAGATGTGGATGATATGGTGGATAGTTCGCAATCTCCATTAAAAGTTTTAGAATCTATGGTGGGTAAACCACTCATTTAAGCGTTTGATAATATAAGAATAGATTCTCGATTTTGAGAATAATTTTTTGGAATTAGCCGTAAAATTCATAGAAAATGCTGATATGATACATATCGGCATTTTTTGTTTTTATCTGTTTTAAAAGTGCCTTTTGATAAGCATCTGCTAGATGATTTTCGAAGATTATCAGTCAACGATTCCCACTTTTTTTAAAGGCCCATGATTTATTATGTATGAAGCAACCATGTTATTAATCACTGTTGCCGGAATCCATTTAATGGCACTCATTACGCCAGGACCGGACTTTTTTCTAGTGACACAAGTCGCTGTGAGTCATTCAAGACGAGAAGCGACAATGGCGGTGATCGGGATTACATTAGGCGTTGCGGTTTGGGCGATTGTGGCATTGTTAGGATTACATGTCTTAGTAGAAAAACTCCCTTGGATTCAAACGATCCTCTATTTTGCCGGTGGGAGTTATTTAAGTTATTTAGGCTATCTGTTATTGCGCTCTAGTTTTATTCAGATTAAAGGTCAGAAAAATATTCATACAGGCTTATCAGGTGATAATAGTGTTGAGATTCCTGAGGTGAAGATTGAAAAGCAGTATAAGAATCGTCTGCTATTAAAAGGCTTGTTAACCAATCTCGCTAATCCTAAAGCATTGATCTATTTCGGCAGTGTGTTTGTGCTATTTGTCGGAGGACAAGTGTCGAATGTGGTGCGTGTTGAGATCTTTGCCTTGGTGGTGATAGAAACATTTCTTTGGTTTATGTTGGTCGTGATGCTGTTTTCTTTGCCAAAGTTAAAAGCGGTTTATCAGAGAGCGGGTGGCTATATTGATGGGATTGCCGGCATTTTCTTTTTAGGATTTGGATTGAACCTGATTTACCAATCGGTTATGCAATTCATTAGTTAATCATTTTTTGTGCAACTTTATCCAAGGTTGTCCACAGAGATTGAGGGGAAGAAGGATTTTTCTATAAAAGGAGAAATCCTTTTTGTTTTTAGTCAGTTAAGTTCTATTTGATAGTGATTTCTCTGGATTTTACTGTGAGATCTTCAAGCACCTAAAGTTATTATCCTGTCATACGCAGAGTTGTCCTAAAAGTTATCCATAGAAATTGTGTATAACTTTGGAGAGGATAAGGATAGTGAAATCGATGTGACATATATTACGAAATCCTCAATAGGAAGTATGGTGTATTTTTTAAAGTCATCGCATGTCAGCAGTCATGATGAGCTTTTGATGTTAGAAAGGATATTGTTAAGTCTTATTGAGAGATTGTTGTTAAGTGCCCTGATTACGAAATGAAAAAGCGAATCGAGTGATCCGCTTTTCATTATTTTTGTGAACAGCAAGGGCTGTCGCTTAATTCGCAGTTGCCGGCACTTGATAGAGCCCAATAGTGTCTTCGATATGCGCTTTCATCAGTTCTACGCCTTTTTCTGCATCTCGTGCAAGAAGTGCATTATAGAGCTCGCGATGCACATCGACAAAGTAATCGACATTTACGAGTTTACGAACCGTTGTACGTGTTTCATTGAGCGATTCAAAAAGTTGCTTAAAGATAATTTCTACCACGCGAACCATTGTTGGGTTATGACTTGCTTTGACGAGCGCTAAGTGGAAACGCAAATCTTCTTTTGTCGCTGCTTTATGCAGTTTTGTACGCTCTTCAAGGGCGATTAGCGCCGCTTCAATATCTTTAAAGTCATCATTGGTCGCACGTTTGGTTGCAAGAGCAAAGGCTCGAGTTTCTAATCCTTCACGAATTTCAAGGAGATCAATAATATCCGCTGAGTGAATATTGAGAACGCGGTTACGAAGGCGACTTAAGATCAGATCCTTATCATTTTGTGTGAGAAAGAGTAATCCTTCGCGATCTAAAAAGATATTTTCGCCTTTTAGAACTTCAATGGCTTGGATAATGTCAGACTCAGGTTTTTTAAGCGTTTCCACGATGTCTGGAAGCTCAGGAAGAATTTCGCCTGGGAGAAATGCACCTGTTTCGATCATTTCCATAAACTCAACGATCACTTCTTCATGGGGTAAGCGTTCTACAACCGATAATTTCATAATTATTCCTCCGATCAAATAAGTCATAAGGGACTAATTTTTATTGTGAATGTTTGCTGCTGTGATCGATCTCTCATCTGCTTGATGGCTTTTGATCATCGATAATCATTATTTCACACAGCACATTCTTTTAGTTATGTTTTGGTCATATCTTGAATCTTTATAAAATTTTCAAGTACGATCTTTCATTTTGTTTTTTATAATAAATTTATGATCTTTATGTGGTAGTTTCACTACGTTTTCGAGAGTTATCTCCTAAGATTCACTTTTACACAAAAAAGCTTTGGGAGCAATATTTACTTTTTTATCGCCATTTTTTGTAAAAGTTATTGGGTATAAAAAAGAGCGCTAATAAGCGCTCTTAATAGAGGAAGTGATTGAATCGATGATCCTTAAAATCATTTCATTTTTTTAGGATAGATCACTATGAACCATTTTTATCACCTTAAAGCTTCCATTAAAGCTTGATGAATCTTAGAAATTATAGTTAATTCCAAGGGCAACGCTTGTCAAAGTAGAGCGATTTGTGATGGGACTATCTTTGACTTTACTTGGAAGGAACTTCATCTCAACGCCACCAAAAATATGGAATTGTTCTGTTGCTTTTACCACCATTCCAAGCGTAAGATGTGGTGTGACGCTGGCACCAGGACGATATTGATTAATGCCGGTTCTAGAAGATTCATCAGCTGAAATACCATAATAGTAACGATTATGTTTTTTATTATCCCAAGTTAATCCCGCAGCTGGAATTAACGTGAAGTGATCGTTGACTTGGTGAATATAACCAACGGTTGCATCGGCGCTTAAACCTTTACTGCGACCTAAAATATCCCCATTAATCTCGGCATTCACAAATAGATTATTATCAAAGCGATGGCTCAAACCTGTGCCTAATAAAACAGTTGATTTACGGCGATCAAGTCCTGTAAATGCGCCGTGAGAATCGCTAGGTTTAAAGTTTAATGACTGATATTTTAAGTGAATATCAACCTTGGTATTATCGAACTCCATCAC
Organism: Candidatus Ignatzschineria merdigallinarum; assembly: GCA_019113305.1. GTDB lineage: Bacteria > Pseudomonadota > Gammaproteobacteria > Cardiobacteriales > Wohlfahrtiimonadaceae > Ignatzschineria > Ignatzschineria merdigallinarum. The sequence continues at coordinate 18,013 of DXHP01000170.1, forward strand.
ATCTAAGCCCATTTTTAAGCCTTTGATGAAGAACATTCCTGATTGATATTCGACATGAGGCACAGGAACCCAATCAGAATTATCGCCTACGAAAGGTTTTTGTTGATAGCCAACACCGAGACCAAGGCTCAAGCCTTCCAAAGAATTTGCTTGTGAAATGCCAACAATAGAGGCAACAAGCGTTGAGAGGAGAATTTTTTTCATAGTAATTTTATAAATGTGCTGTTGTGTATTTTAGGAAAGAAGATTCTGTATCACTAAAATCGCAATCTATAAGTCGTTTTGATAGATGATCGTGAGATTAATGATGATCTGATTATTGACAACAATGTTGTCGATGTATTTTAGTCGTTGTGGGCAATAAAAGAAAGCATTTTTTAGATAAAACCGATCGTTTGATTGCCGCTAATAACAGTGATTTCAATTGTTTAATATTATTGTAACGATAGATATATGGATGAGGTTTTATGGAAGAAAGGAGCTCTTACAAGGGATAGAGAAATGGGCTTTCAATCGTCTGATTAAGCGTTATTTTAAAAGCCTCTTGATCCGCCAAGGAAAATGTTTGTTGGTCTTTATCAATCTTATGCCAGCGGTTAATAATAGACATGTTTAACCTGAAATGATGATAAAAAAAGCACCCTCATTTGATGAGCGTGCTTGAATTGATGTGTGGCAGTGTTGTATTTATTGACCATCTACTACGATTGCTATTTTGCGGTATTTGCGGCAATATTAATCGCTTCCCAAGTTGTCGTAAAGGGCGGCGCATAGCCTAAATCAATAAATCCGAGCTCGTCAGTTGTAATGCCGGCATGAATGGCAATGCTTAGTGCATGTAAGCGTAATGCCGCATCCTTTTTACCAAAGATCTGCGCGCCGAGTAATACTTTGGTTTTAGGATCATATACTAGCTTGATCGTTAAGGTGACTTGTCCGCGGTAATAATTGGTGTGATTTGGCGTTGCAATCAGGGTTGTTTTATGCGAAATGCCGGCTTCAAGCGCCATTTTTTCGGTAAGACCGGTACTGCCGCATTCATATTGACCAACTTTCAGTAAGCTTGAACCCAGCGCGCCGGGAAATGCGAGATAACTTTCTTTACTGGAAACGACATTTGTGCCGATTAAACGTCCGAGTTTATTGGCGTAAGTCGCCAGTGGTAGATAACGATTACCAAGTTGCCTGTGCGGTACGGTCGCACAATCTCCGGCGCTAAAGACATCAGGAATCGAGGTTTCACCATAGTGATTGATCACAATGGCGCCATTTGGCAGTTTTTCTAAGCGAGGGTCGGTGATAAATTCCGTATTCGGTCTAAAACCAATCGCAACAACAACGGCATCGGTTGGGAGATGCTCATCGGTTGTCATCACGCTCTGAATGCGGTTATCCACGACTTTTAAGCCAGTAACCACTTCGCCTAAACGAATTTTAATGCGTTCTTTGCTCAGCGCTTTTTCAATTTTTTCAGAGAACTCGGTATCAAAAGGACCTTGCATAATATGTGCGCCGCCTTGAAGAATCGTTACTTTTTTCCCAAGTGCGGCGAGCTGATCTGCCACTTCAACCCCAATGAATCCGCCACCAATCACCGTAATATGCTGATATTTATGAAGATCATTTTTCAGTGCTTCAACATCCCGAAGTTTGGTGTGAAGATAGAGGTTTTTGGCGCTGACACCGGCAAGATCTAATTGTTGTGGCGATGCGCCGGTTGTAATCACTAAACGGTCATAGGGAATTTTTGAGACTTCTTGCGTTAAGAGGTTGCGAATTTCTACCTGTTTTTGATCAAAGTGTAATTGAATGGCTTCAGTTTGCAAAAGGAGTTGAATGCCACTTTTCTCTATTTCTGCCGGCGTTCGAGCAAACATATAAGCGGGATCATCAAATTGTTGCCCAAGATAGTAAGGCAAACCACACGCACCGAAAGAGATATAGTCTTCTCGCTCAATCACGGTGATATGGGCGTCAGGGTTTTCACGTTTTGCTTTTGCCGCAACACTCATTCCGGCACCAATTCCACCAATAATCACGATATTTAAAGGGGCATTCATATTCTATTCCTTATGGAGTGATGATGTGATCATTCATGCTTGTGAATGGTTCGGTTCAAGCAGATCAATGAGCCAATTGGCGATATCTTGTAACTCTTCATTGATCACCTCATGGCGCATTGGGTAATCATGCCAAGTCGTCTTAACGCCGCGTGTACGAAGAAACTCTTCGGCCATTTTCCCCAGCTCGATATTGACGACATCATCCATGGAACCATGAAGATGGAGTGTTGGAATCGCCTTTTTCTCATCAGCAATATTGAGCGATTCATCAAAGGTGGCACTATAAGTAGAAAGCGCCATCACGCCGCCGATCACTTTGTCATAGGCAATAAATGCGGTATTAAAGACCACTGCGCCGCCTTGAGAGAAGCCGGCAAGGATAATACGATCTCTTGAGATGCCTTTAGCCACTTCTGCTTCGATAAGCGAAATCACATATTGGCTTGACTCATCAAGCTCCGATTGTTTGATTTCACGTGGGGTTGTCAGCGCGATAATGTCATACCAAGAGGGCATCGGAAAGCCATTATTGAGTGTCACAGGACGAACCGGTGCTTGTGGTAAAATAAAGCGAGTGGCAGGTAGAATTCGGGATTGTAAGATCTCGGCAACGGGTCGAAAATCTTCTTTGCTTGCACCTAAACCATGAAGCCAAATAACCGCTGAATCCGCAGTTTGTTTAGGATCTAAAATGATTGGGGTTTCCATTAAATTCTCCTTAAAATAATTTATTCATGATTATCTAAGCATTTTTAGAAAAATATTGCGCGACAGAATGGCAATATTTTTGGAGTTTTTTGTCTGAAATTATTGAAAAAACAGTCATATCAAAATGTTATGACGATTTAATTAGCGATTTTATTGGGGATCTTCTCGTTATTTCGATTTCTCAAAAGCCACTGATATAGTTATTTTGGTTTAAAAAGCGTTTTATAACTGCTGGCGCGGGATTGCTAAAAGCGTGCAACCATTCTCTCCCGCCGTGCATCGCCTTTTGAATAACAGCGGTTATTTACGCATCTAAGTTGGAATCAAAGCCTAAACTTTCCCCGATATCATTGACAAGATCAAGCCATGTTGGAATCACAAAGCTGGTCATGAGCGGTGCAAAATCATAGTTTGGAATATCTTTCGGCGTAATCCAGATTGCTTCTGCGATCTCCGCTGCGGGCGCAATTTCAATCAGTTCCGGCAAGAGAATAAAGAAGAGATTGGAGCGAATAAAGTATCCAGGTTCATTGGCTGCCGGCGCATCATACTCTTTAATAAAATGCGCTAATGTTGGGGGAATAGTGAGACTGATTTCTTCATGAAGCTCACGCATTAGGGCTTCAATCGGGGATTCTCCCTCATCAATTTTTCCGCCGGGAAGCATATATTTATGCGTATTTTGCTTTCTAACAACAAGTAAACGGCCTTTAGGATCAATAATAATGCCGGCAGCGAGAATAAAGAGTTTCGATTCATCAACAATGGTCATGATAAGTTCTTTGGTTGTTCCGAGATTTTAAAGTAGAAAGAGAATTGTACGGCATTTTGCTTTTGAATTAGATCAAGAATCGTGAAAATAGTGCAATGAACGTCGATGATTCTTTCGTTTGAATCTGTTAAAAGATAGAAAAAATCGGTATAATCAGAAGATTATGGTCAACAACAAATGACAGAAAAAGAAAGGAGAGTAGCAGATGAGTGAATTGAATTTTCAGGAAGGTTTAATTGTTGAAAATCGTGATCATGCGATCTTTATGGAGATTGACTTCAAAAGTGATGATCTGGATGCTATTAAAGATGCGATTGCCGGCTTATTAGCAAGACAACGCTCTTATGTTAATCGATTTTCTGATTCAGGATTACAAGTTGTCGTCGCATTTGGACGCGATGCTTGGACGAAGCTATCAGGTAATCCTAAAAGTGCCCCTGAATTAGTGGATTTTAAAGAGTTAGGGTATGGCATGGCACAATCAACTCAACGGGATATGTTCGTCCATATTAACTCGCATTCTCATCGTATTAATTTCTCGGTGGCACAGGATTTAGTGAAGCTTTTTAAGGGGTTGGTAATCATTGAAGAGGAAGTACATGGTTTCCGTTGGTTAGAAGCACGTGATTTGAGCGGTTTTGTCGATGGGACAGAGAATCCTAAAGGTGCGAAAGATCGTCAAGATGTGACGGTGATTAATGACGGAATTGATGCCGGCGGGAGTTATGTGATTGCCCAAAAATGGGTGCATTCAATGGAACAGTTCAATCATTTTGATCTACAAACACAAGAGAATGTGTTTGGTCGTCATAAAGAATCTGATATTGAGATGGATGATGATGCAAAACCAGTAGGCGCACATACAGAGCGTGTGGTTATTGATGAAGATGGCGAAGAGCTTGAGATCGTTCGTCATAGCTTGCCGTATGGTTATGCTAGTGGCGAGAAAGGGCTCTACTTCTTGGCATATAGCGCAGAATTAAGCCGTTATGAGAAGATGTTAGCGCGTATGTTTGGCGATGAAGATGAGCATTTTGACCTCATGCTCTCCTATACTCATGCAGTCACCGGTAGTTATCTCTATGTGCCATCGCTTGATCAATTAGAAGAGATTGGTGCTGCGTAAGCATGCTGTTATGATTTCACGCTACTGATTGTGAAGATACATAATGTAGATGATGAAAGCTTCATAAAAATTTTATGAAAATTTGAATAAAATGAAACGATAGCGCTTCGGATGAGGCGCTATTTTTTTGTCTGAAATATTTCTGTAGGAAGAACTATAGAGCTATTGGGTTTTGTGAATAGTGACACAGATTTCAAAATTTTCTGATTCAAAGTATTGTTAAAAGCAGAAGTATCGCTGGGAAAAATGTCCGCATGTTTTTATCCATCTCATACCGGAATCCTGCGAGCATTTTCTTCATCGCAATCATTATAAAAAAAATTTTATAACGATGAAAAGATGATTTAAAAGTTTATTGTAAAGTGCTATTGCAGGATTTAGATGATTGCTATATAGTCTTTTTCTCGCTTTTACCTAACGGTAGGTAGGTTGAGTTAATAGATGGATTTTGGCACAAAACAGGGATGTTGTTGTGCAGTAATGAATAAATAGCAGGTTCAAAAATAAAACTTTATGAGTGCGAAAATAGTGACGAGTAATCGTCGGGCAGTAAGTATTTCTCTTCTTCTTTTAATGGCGTTATTAACCGCGCTGGATTCTATGGCAATTGATATGTATTTGCCGGGAATGCCAGATATTGCAGAAGATTTAAAAGTGCCCTTTGGGCGCGTTCAACAAACATTAGCAATCTTTTTAGGAGGACTCGCGATTGGGCAGGGAATTTATGGCCCTCTGTTAGATCGTTTTGGTCGTCGTATGCCGCTTTTGATCGGTATTATGATCTTTATTTTAGGCTCTATTATGGGTGCGATGGCACCAACGGTGGAATGGCTATTAGTGGCACGTTTTATTCAGGCGATTGGGGCTTCGGCAGGATTAGTAACGCCAAGAGCCATCGTGGCAGATACCTGTAATCTTAAGGAGTCGGCGCATGTTTTCTCATTGTTGATGCAAGCGATGATGTTAGGACCAATTTTAGCGCCGGTATTAGGGGGCATTGTTTTAGATATAAGTGATTGGCGAATGATTTTTTGGGTGATTGCGTTTGTCGGCTTTATCAGTCTTCTTTGGGCATGGAAACTGGTTCCTGATTCTTTACCGATTGAAAACCGCTCACCGATTAATCTAAAACATGTGATGAAAACCTATTGGGCGCAGATGGGGAATTATAATTTTATTCTCTATGCGCTTGCCTCTGGGTTCGCGATGAGTGGTCTGTTTCTGTATGTCAGTAGTTCAGCTTACATTTTTAGAGAGCATTTTGGGTTATCTTCATCCATGTTTAGTTATCTATTTGCGATGAACTCGATCGGTTTAGTCGTGAGTGGCATGATTTCTAATCTCTTTTTGGTAAAAGGCGTTTCAGCTCGTCGATTGTTAATGATCGGCATGGTGATTCATACCTTATTTTCAGCGATCTTATATCTGTTAACGACTCAGATGGAGTTAACAATTTTGGTTTATACCTTCTTTTTAGCAATCTCGATTTCGGCATTAGGATTGGTATTGGGAAATATTACGGCATTAACGATGAGTAGTGGTGGTAAGCAAGCAGGAGCGGCATCTTCAGTCATGGGCGTTTTACAATATCTATTGCCGGCAATTACGGGATATATCGCCAGTCTATTTGTGCAAAGTATTGCGCTATTACCGATCGCAATCGCGATCTGCGGCGTTTTAGGGATTGCTTTATTGCTGCTTTGTAAGAAGACGCAAAACGTATAGATCAAGGAAAAAAGAATCGGAGCTGATCATCTGCGTGATCTAGGATATAATTTTTTATCAATGATAAGAGATAGGATAGCAAGATGACAGCTTCTAAATTACAGAATGCCGCATTAATCCGCTTTGCAGTGCAAGGTTTTGATGCGACCACGATGAATGAGATTGCCGGCGATGTTGGGATTAAGAAAGCCTCAATCTATGCGCATTTTCGTAATAAAGATGAGCTGTTCTTAAGTCTTATTCCGATGATGATTGATAGCGAATTACGCTATATTAAAGCCATGATTACCGGCGGAGAGAATCTTAAAGCACAATTTTATGCTTATTTAGAAAGCCTTGATACGCGCTTTATGACATCGCACGATATGCAATTCTGGCTACGAACGATTTTTGCACCACCATCACATCTGTATCATGAGTCGATAACGCCGATGCATGCATTTATGGATGAATTGGAAGCTTATTTTTCAGCGTTGATCGCGGATTCGAATCTAGGGAAAGTCTCTTCAGGTCTATCGGTTATGGAATTAACGGCAACGTATATGGCGATGATGGATTCGTTGCAAACGGAGCTGTTATTTGGTGGGCATGAAAAGTATGAAAAGCGTTTTCAGGCGTTATGGAAAGTGTTTGATTTAGTGACACAGCCAGATTTATCGAAGTAGTTGAGCTATAGATATTAGTGTTGATAATCTTTTTTAAGATTGATGCATTGCTGGGGAGAATGTTTGTATGTTTTTATCAATCGTGTGCCAGCAAAGAGACAGCTTTTTTGGTTAAATCAGAATGAAATATTTTTTAAGATTGATGCTCTGCTGGGGGGAGAATATTTGCATGCCGTTATTAATCGGGTACTACTATTGATTGCTAAGATTCTTTAATCAACATGGCGATTACGTTGTATCAGCAGTGGGAACAGATTTTTTAAACTAAAATAATGAACTATTAAAAATTCTCATGAAAAAAGCAGCGCCTTTAATGCGGGAGCTGCTTTTTTGTGTTGTGCTTCTTTCATGACCTGTTTAAAAGTGATGAAGAGGCGCGTGATCAATGACGAATCGTCAGTCATTGAACGCTTAATAAAGCTCAGTTACATCGCAGATTTGAAGATTCCTTCAACATCTGCTTGTGAACCTTGGACAGGATTCGTTACTGAGCAAACATCAAGTAATGCATTTTTAGCAAGCAATGGAATATCTTCTGCTTTTGCGTTTAAAAGTGTGAGGTTTGCAGGAATTTCAATAGAAGCTGCTAATTCGCGAATTTTCGCAATCGCGGCATTTGCGGCATCCATATCATTCATGCTCTCTACATTGAGATGCATTGCTTTCGCCACATCTTTTAAGCGAGCTGCTGCAGCTGTTTTGTTGAAATCTAATACGTGTGGCAATAATACCGCATTACAAACGCCGTGTGGTAAGTCATACATACCGCCTAATTGATGCGCCATTGCGTGAACATAACCAAGTGATGCGTTGTTAAATGCCATTCCTGCTAAGAATTGCGCATATGCCATGTTGTCACGTGCCGCAATATCACTACCGTTATCCACCGCCGTTTTAAGATTTTCGATGATTAGGGTAATTGCTTTTAAGGCACAAGCATCCGTAATTGGGTTCGCCGCTGTGGAGATATAGGCTTCGATAGAATGCGTTAAAGCATCCATTCCTGTTGCCGCTGTTAATCCTTTCGGCATGCCTTTCATTAGATGCGGATCATTGACTGATAAAATTGGAGTAGAGTTTTTATCAACAATTGCCATTTTAACGTGACGTTCTTCATCGGTGATGATGCAGAAACGAGTCATTTCTGAAGCTGTACCAGCGGTTGTATTGATCGCAACCATTGGTAATTGCGGGTGTTTTGTTTTATCTAAGCCTTCAAATGCGCTGATATCGTCTCCATTTGTTGCACAAAGTGCGATACCTTTGGCGCAATCATGCGGTGAACCTCCGCCCAATGAGATTACGAAATCACATTTCTCTGCTTTTAAGATCGCTAAACCATCAGCAACGTTTTTAGTTGTTGGGTTTGGATTCGTACCATCAAATACGACCGCTTCCATACCATCTTTGTTAAGAAGTTTGATCACATCATCAGTCATGCCTGATTTCGAGAGGAAACCATCTGTAACGATTAATGCTTTTTTGAAATTATAACCTTTCAGTGTTGCAACAGCATCTGCAAGCGCATTTTCACCAATGACGTTTACTGGTGGCATAAAGAAAGTACTACTCATGATTTGACTCCTTTTGATCGCAACATTGCCGATCAATTAGTGAATAAAAAAACTTTTAATCATCACCCTTTTTGAAAATAGTTTTTCGTTATCAGAAGGGCAATGAGGGTTATTTCAAAATACTTTTCTATAGATTAATCTCTCTATTATAGAGTGATTCGCCAAAGGAGATTTGAAGTTAAAAGGTCAAATATTGATGTGAGTAAGCTTTTCTTTAATAAAATTTAAATATAGCGTTAATGTTTATCATTTAAGATTTATTTGTGGGAGATTCTTGAGAAATGGAGGGTGTTTGCGATATTTTTGCGAGATGCGTTTCTTTATCTTTATTGTTCCAATTTTGAACCATTGTGGTGATGTAAACGGTAAAGATAGGGAAAATGGTAATTCCCGTGACTGCCAAAATTGCTGTCGAAACTTTGCCAACGCCGGTGACAGGAATGATATTAGAACCTAAGGTTGTGACTGTCATCGAAGCCCACCAAAGGACATCGTAGTAGGATTGCACTTCCGGATTTTTAGGGGATTCAAAGAGAAAAAAGATAAGTGTTTGAATGTAAGCTAGCGAGATGAAGACCGAAAGATAGGCAATAAATAGTCCTGTGATTTTATTACTAATCAATAAGTTGATGAGCAAAATAGAGGCAACAACGCCCCGAACAATCGGCAGGAATTTTAGAATATAGATAAGGTCAGAAGTGAGATCTACCGAGTAGTAGGTCAGTAGATTGCTATAGGGAATAGAGAGCGGTAATAGAATGAAATAACGCTTGAAATATTGCCATTTATCATCGGCAATGAGCATTAAGAGAATGAAATCGATCAGGAAATAGATACAGATCCAGAACTGTAAACGTGTTGGTTCCACATCGAGATTTCGTTGAATATTTGGCAAATCGACAATGGTAATGTCGGCGATCAAAATGAAGGACGCAATAATCGTTAAGATATAGAGCATCTTACGAACGAAGGCTTGAAAATGGAAGTCGATTTTTTTCATATATTTAGAATCCAAAGTTGATGATCGGGCAATCAACAGTGATGTTTGTTTGCATAGTGAATCATTTACAAAAATAGATTATACCGTTTATCGAGAAGTTTCTGCATTATCTGCATGAATGGTTGCAGTATTGACTGCTATTGTGATTTTCCTGAAATCATAGGATAGTGAAGAGATGTGACAAATCATCAATAAAATAAGGAGTGAGGAAATGAGCGAGATATTAAAAAACGAAAGCTGTGCGGCGATGGCTCCAATCGAAGTGCGGCAATTGATTCGGCAGGGCAAATTTAAAAGACCAACCGCCGGCGTTTCAGCGGGATTTGCGCAAGGAAATTTGGTGGTTTTACCGCAAAAATATGCGTATGATTTTTTACTATTTGCACAGCGTAATCCTAAACCTTGCCCGATTTTAGAAGTGAGCGATGTTGGCTCAAGAGAATTCAGACTGACTGCAAAAGGTTCCGATATTGCACGCGATATTCCGCTCTATCGAATTTACAAAAATGGTGAATATGTTGAAGAGCTCGAATCGGTCCAAGATTATTGGCGCGATGATTTGGTGAGTTTTCTCTTAGGTTGTAGTTTTAGTTTCGAAGCACCATTGATGGATGCGGATATTGAAGTGCGTCATATTGCTGAAAATCGCAATGTACCCATGTATATCACGAATATTGAAACAACGCCGGCAGGGATTTTCAGCGGCCCATTAGTCGTCAGTATGCGCCCGATTCCCTATGATCAAGTGGTGAAAGCGGTGACGATTACTAATCAGTTGCCGGAAGTTCATGGTGCGCCAGTGCATATTGGAGATCCCTCTATCATCGGGATTCACAATATTGATCAGCCAGACTTTGGTGATGCAGTAACGATTAAACCGGGAGAAGTGCCGGTATTTTGGGCTTGTGGCGTAACACCTCAAGCGGCGGTGATGCGCTCAAAACCTGACTTTGTGATTACACATGCGCCGGGTCATATGTTCATTACAGATGTAAAAAATAGTCATTTGTCATCGTAATAGTGCCGCATTTAATTTCAAAAGTTGGTGCTTCTTATCTAGAAAGAAGCACATAACCGTTTATTTCAATATCTTTCAAGTGAAGTTGAAATGAAGATCTTTCGTATCGTCACCTATTTTTAATGAGCTGATGAAACGGTTCTTATAGAGCAGATGTAAGACTGGGGTGAGTGCTTGCACGCTTTTATGGATTTTGCGCCAGCAATGATCGCGGCTATTTATAAAACCGAAACGATAAATTAGATCGATGATATTTTACCTTAACTCCAAACAAACTCGCCGCTATCGCCGATCCAACGATCAATAATTTTTTGGCTGAGCGTTGAATTATCAATAATCTTATTGGCGATTTCGGTAGCTTGCTCAATAAGATGTTGATGATGGAACAGATCTGCCATTCTAAAGCGGAATTCACCGGTTTGTCTGGTGCCAAAAATATCGCCAGAACCGCGGAGTTCAAAATCTTTCTCAGCAATCTCAAAACCGTTATTGGTTGCTTGCATGATCTCTAATCGTTCGCGTGTCATATGTGATAAAGGCGGAGAGTAGATTAACAGACAGAATGAAGCCTTAGATCCCCGGCCAACTCGTCCACGAAGCTGATGTAGTTGGGATAACCCTAAGCGCTCGGCATTTTCGATAATCATAATGGAAGCATTGGGCACATCAACGCCGACTTCAATCACAGTTGTTGCCACTAAAATATCGAGTTCATGAGCTTTAAAAGAGGCCATGATCGCTTCTTTCTCTGCGGCCTTTTGCCTGCCATGAACTAAGCCAATTCTTAGATGTGGTAAGCGTTCACAAAGATCAGCATAAGTAATCTCTGCCGCTTTTGCCGGCACAACTTCTGATTCTTCAATCAGCGTGCAAACCCAATAAACTTGTGTACCTTCTTGGCTCTGTGCATTGATGCGTTCGATCACTTTATCACGCGCTTTCTCACTGACGACAGTGGTCGTAATCGGGATTCGATTGGGTGGATATTCATCAATAATGGAGCTGGAAAGATCCGCATATAATGTCATGGCTAAGGTTCTTGGAATTGGCGTTGCCGTCATCATCAGTTGATGGGGCGTAAATCCTTTGGGCGCTTTTTTCTGTAGTGTTAGACGCTGCTCCACACCAAAACGGTGCTGCTCATCAATAATCACTAAATTGAGCGCTGCATATTCGACAGATTCTTGGAATACGGCATGTGTGCCAATAATGACAGAAACGTCCCCCGATTTTATTTGTGCTTGCGCTTCGCGTTTCTGCTTTTCGGTCAGTTTGCCAGTTAGGAGAATCGCCGTGATGCCGAGCGGTGTAAACCAACGTTCTAAGTTGATAAAATGTTGTTCGGCAAGGAGTTCAGTCGGCGCCATAAATACGGCTTGAAATCCTGCTTTTGCGGCATGAATGAGTGCGCCGGCGGCCACGACAGTTTTTCCTGATCCCACATCACCTTGTACTAATCGCATCATGGGCGACTGGGATTGGATATCATTTTCAATTTCGCTGATAACACGGCTTTGCGCGCCGGTAAGTGTGAAAGGGAGATTTTCCTTAAATTGATTGAGTGCTGTTGGATCGAGATGAATCGGGTTCGATTTCTCAAGGCTAAAATGTTCTCGAGATTTTTTGAGTGCGACTTGATGTGCCACAATCTCTTCTAGTGCCAGAATCTCTTGTACAGGATATTTCTTATTCTCTAAACGCTCGATATTCACATCTGTCGGTGGTTTATGGAGAAAATAGAGCGCATCTTTCAAATTTATATCTGGCGATTCTAAAAATGCCGGAAAATGCTCCTCTTGGAGCTCTTGTAAAAGATTGTCGATAAAGCCTTGCATTTGTCTTTGGGTAATGCCGGAAGTGAGTGAGTAGATCGGCGTCATTCGTTCTTCTAGCTCAGTATCTTTATCCATGAAGTTCAGCACTTCCGGATGGCTCATCTCCAAGCGATTCATGCCGTAACGAACTTCGCCGTAGCAGCGAAGTGTTTTAAGAGCATCGAAACGCTTAATCATATTGGTATAAAAATTAAAGAAGCGAACGGCAATTACGCCAGATTCATCTTTCAGCCAGACAACTAATGTCGGACGTTTGCCGTGCGTCATCTCTTTCTTAAATATTTCTCCTTCAATAATGGCAATTTGTGAAGGTTTTAACAGCTCAATGGGCGTGATTCGGGTGCGATCTTGATAGCGAAAAGGAAGATGAAAGAGGAGATCAAGATAGTTTTTGATTCCCAGCTTCTCTAAGGTTTCTGCTGTTTTTGGACCGACACCTTTGAGTTTTGTAATAGGTCTATTCTTTAAGGTTTCCACTGTGAACTGAATTTGCCTGTAATGAATGATTCAAGATGATTAATTTTGCCATGTTTTGTAAGGATTGCGAATCCATTGTTATTCATATTAGCAAAGTTGCTGCAATCTGGATGATTGTGCCTTTCTGAAATGAATATAAATCATGAAATATTGAGAGATCCTGTCAAGTTTTTTTGAATCAGTGGGGCGTTCTATCTCCAATTGTTAAGTATTGTTCCCTATAAATTTTAATTTTTTTTAAATCGTTTGCCGTAACGTAAAAATTTTTCAATCTATTTTGGATGACAGGTTGTTATTTTTTTGTAAAAAAAGAGAAATATTATTGATTTTTCCTCGGCTATTTTTGGGAGAAAAATTTTAATTTTTAGAGATTTTTTGATTAATGTTTGCGCA
>DXHP01000171.1 GCA_019113305.1 Candidatus Ignatzschineria merdigallinarum
GCTTGCATGGCATGCAAGAGGTCGTCGGTTCGATTCCGACTAGCTCCACCATAAAGTCCCTATCGTCTAGAGGCCTAGGACACTGCCCTTTCACGGCGGCAACCGGGGTTCGAATCCCCGTAGGGACGCCATATTGAGAAAACCTGCATAATCTATGCAGGTTTTTTTTATTAAAAATTTATGAGCTATTGATGAGATCTTTATGATATTTTAATAAAATTATTATTACTTCTTAATAATTTTATTAATTATAATTTTAAAAGCTCTCTTTGTTGTTCGTAAGGCAAGTATGTATGGGAGATCTGGCGTTTTTTAATAATATTAATGGAAGTGATTTATCTGAAGAAGTTATCCACAAAACGTGATAATATGTTTAATCCTTAGAGTTTGAAGAAGGGTACCGAACCATGTCTCCCCGTCGTATATTTTTTATCTTAGGGCTTGTGCCACTTGCTTCAATTGCGTTCGCAAAGTTTTATCTTGAAGATATTCAATTATTAGAGCCATGTCCATATTGCATGCTTCAACGCGGCATTATGTTGCTCTTTACGATTGTTTTTTGGTTAAGTGCGATTTTTGTAGGGCAGGGTTCTCGCTTTTTCTCATGGATCTCGATGTTGCTAACTTTTGCCGTTGGGCTGTTGGGGCTCTTTATTTCAGGCAAACATATTTTATTACAATTAAATCCTGAAGTAGATAGTTTAGGTTGTACTCAAACGACTTTGGCAATTACAGAAGTCTTTGATTATCAAATCGTTCGCGATATCTTAATGCGTGGTGGCGATTGTAGTGTTGTGGATTGGACTTTTCTGGGATTAAGTATTCCGATGTGGACTGCAATCTTGACGCTGTTTTTAGCATTTGTGGGGATTTTGGTGAATCTTGTGGCGCGTAAGCGAGTGACTAAAGGTCGTTGGTTACGATAAGTTTCTAATAGTGGAAATTCATCGAAAAGTATTTGAATCAAAAGGATAAGAGGGATCATGCAGGATAATATCATTAAGTTAGAGGATATTCATTTAAGCTTTGGGGAACGGACTATCTTCAAAGATCTCTCTATTTCGATTCCTACCGGAAAAATTACTGCTATTTTAGGACCTTCAGGTTCTGGAAAGACAACATTGTTAAGACTATTGAGCGGGCAGATTATTCCTCAAGCTGGCAGGGTTGAGTTAATGGGCGAGAATGTAGGGGTGATTTCAGAGAGTAGTCTTTATGATATTCGTACGAAGATGGGAGTTTTATTCCAATCAGGCGCACTTTTTACGGATATGACGGTTTATGATAATGTCGCATTCGCATTAAGAGAGCATACGAAGTTGGATGAATCAATGATTAATACATTGGTGCTTTTAAAACTACAATCAGTAGGACTTCGAGCGTTAAAAGATTATTACCCCTCACAATTATCCGGGGGGCAAGCACGTAGAGCGGCATTAGCGCGTGCAATTGCACTAGATCCGGCATTATTACTATATGATGAGCCTTTTGCTGGGCAAGATCCTATTTCAATGAGTGTCTTAATCCGTTTAATTAAGAATTTGAATGATGCCCTTAAAATTACGAGTGTTGTGATCTCTCATGATGTTGAAGAAGTCCTATCTATTGCAGATAATGTCTGCATTTTAGGCGAAGGTCGAATTATTACGCAAGGAACGCCGGATGATATTCGTCATCACGAAGATCCTTGGGTGAAGCAATTTATTAATGGCGATTCTGATGGGCCGGTACCATTTCATATTCCGACGCAGCCGCTAGAGGAGGTTCTATTTTGAGTAATATCATTGTAGCAACAGGCGAGAAAACTCGTGGATTTCTCACGCATGTCGGAGAAGCGACGAAATTATTGTTGAGTATCCTACTCAATTCTTGGTACATCTTTAAAAAACCATTTTTATTTGTCCGCCAAGTTTATCAATTGGGTGTTTTATCATTACCGATCATTTTACTATCTGGATTATTTGTCGGGATGGTGCTCTGTTTCCAAGCATATGTAAATTTAATTAATTTTGGTGCCGAAGCTTCAGTTGGCACAATTGTCGCATTGGCTCTGTTTCGTGAATTGAGTTCCGTTTTGACAGCATTATTATATACAGGGCGAGCAAGCTCTTCATTAACTGCGGAAATTGGATTAATGCGTGCCACAGAACAGTGGGCGAGCTATGAACTCATGGCTATTAATCCTGTGCAATATATTTTAACACCACGTTTTTGGGCAGGAGTGATTGCTGTTCCAGTATTAGCATTACTCTTTAGTGCCGTTGGAATTATCGGTGGTTACGGCGTTGCGACGATTTCTTTAGGGGTTGATGGCGGCGCTTATTGGTCACAAATGAAATCAGGGGTCGACTTTGGTGTAGATATTGGCCTTGGAGTGGTTTTAAAAAGTTTTGTTTTCGGTATAATATCGAACCTTGTTGCGCTTTATATCGGATTAAAGGGGAGGGCGACCGCAAGTGGAATTGCTCGTTCGACGACCGATACCGTTGTGATCTCATCGTTACTTATTTTAGTAGCTGACTTCCTCTTAACCGCGATGATCTTTGGAGTATAAGTTCAAAGCGTTGTTAAGAAAACCGAAGTTCAGATCTGAACCTTTACCGATTTTTAGAATTTAGAGTCTTACATTTATGATGAAATTTAGTTGGGAAAATTGCCTGGAAATTCTTGCTGCCGAGATGTCGGAGGAAGAATTCAGTATGTGGATTTCGCCGCTTGAGGTGGTCTTTAAAGATGATCATGTCATGGTTTTGGCGGCAAATGAGATCGTTCTTCGAGGCGTTCAAACTAAGTTTAAAACATTATTAGAAAACACGATCATTGATGAGAGTGGATTTGATTTAGAGGTTCGTTATGGATTAGGAACTGAATCAGATTATGAAGATCATCAAGTTAAAAAACAGATTAAACGTACGAGCCGTAAGACAGGACGTGCGAGAACGATTACAAAAGATTCTATTCGTGAGCAATCGATTGAAACGAGTAATCTTAATCCAGATTTTAGTTTTGATAACTTTGTAGAAGGAAAGTCTAACCAGTTTGCATTAGCCGCTTGTGCGCAAGTTTCTAAGAATCCTGGAACATCTCATAATCCGCTCTTTATCTATGGAAATACCGGTCTAGGTAAAACGCATTTAATGCATGCTGTGGGAAATGCTATTAAAGAGCAGTATCCAGATGCCCGTTTAATCTATCAGCACTGTGATGGTTTCATTGAAGATATCGTTCGTAGTATGCGTAATAATACGATTAATGAACTTCGTCATTTCTATCGTACACTTGATGCGCTATTGATTGATGATATTCAGTTATTGTCAGGAAAAGGGGGGTCGCAAGAAGTCTTTTTCCATACCTTTAATACATTATTAGATGGTGGACATCAGGTGATTTTAACGTGTGACCGATATCCTAAAGAACTTGAAGCGATGGAAGAGCGTTTAAAATCACGTTTTGCATCGGGATTAACGGTTGATATTAAGCCGCCTGATTTTGAACATCGAGTAGCAATCTTAGAGCAAAAAGCAGAAGCTTGGGGCGTTGACTTACCGAAAGATACGAAGTTCTTTATTGGTGAAACGGTGCGTGCGAACGTGCGTGAATTAGAAGGTGCTTTAAAGCAGGTTAATGCGATGGCATCGTTTAAAGGTTTGCCATTAACATTAGATATTGCGCAAGAAGCACTTCGTCATTTAGTCGAGATTCAAGATCGACAAATTACATTGGCGAATATTCAAAGAACCGTTGCGAGTTATTTTGATTTAGATATGAGTGAGATTTTAGGAAAATCACGTAAAGCGAATATCGTGAAACCACGTCAATTAGCGATGTATATTTCTCGCGTATTAACAGATCATAGCTTGCCGGAGATTGGGCGAGAGTTTTCTCGAGATCACTCAACCGTCATGCATGCGTTTGATAAAATTTCTGAAGAGTTGGAAACAAATATTCGTTTGAAACGTGATTTTGAAGCGATTAAGGCATCATTGTTAGTATAGGTAATAGGCTAGGCGCTGAATAGTTATTAGCTGTCACGATTTATCTACTAGGCTTTGAAGTTTGATAATAAGAAGGAGAAACGACGGTTTCTCTTTTTTTATTGATAATTGTTTTATAAAAAAGACCGATAATTTCTTAAAAGATGTTTTCTAACCAGGTAATTTGATAAGGAGATTGCCCGATAATAGTGATGAGATCTATGCGTAATGGCTGATTTGTCGGATACTTTTGTAGGTATGTTTCGATGGTCAGGCGCATATTGTGTTGTTTTTGCGGAGTGATGGATTCAGTGGCAAGTGCAAATCGTTCATTTTTACGATATTTTACTTCCACAAATAGTAGGGTATTGTCTTTTTCGGCAATAATGTCGATCTCACCAAAGCGGGAATAATAATTTCTTTGGATAATTTTGCAGCCTTGCCGTTGAAGATAGTTCTGAGCGATCTCTTCACCAATATTTCCGATCATTTTGTGGTTCGTCATTTTGGGTTTCTCTTGATATACTGACTTCTTTCAAGATGGATGAAGAGTAGATTGATGTCAACCTGTTACGTTATAGCAACCCCAATAGGGAACCTTGGAGATATGACGCCGCGTGCGGTGGAAACTTTAGGTTCAGTCAGCGCCATATTTGCAGAAGATACACGAGTGTCGGCAAGATTATTGGTGCATTTTGGGATTCAGTGTCCATTAATTTCTCTCCATGAACACAATGAAATGAGCCGTGTGGAGAAGATTAAAAGTCATCTTGAGGCAGGTGAGTCTGTGGCGATTATTTCAGATGCAGGAACTCCCTTAATCTCAGATCCTGGTTTTACGGTTGTTCGTCATCTTCGAGAGCAAGGATTTTCGGTAGTGCCGGTGCCTGGTGTGAGTGCTATTATTACGGCACTTTCGGTTGCCGGAATTCCAACAGATCGATTCACCTTTGTAGGCTTTTTACCTTCAAAAAAAGGACAACGACAATCAGAATTAACGGCATTGAGCCATGTTACACACACACAGATCTTTTATGAGTCAAGCCATCGTATTGTGGCAATGTTAGAAGATCTACAGGAGATTTTTGGAGAGTCTCGAGCGATTTTTGTGGGGCGTGAAATGACCAAGCGTTTTGAGGATTATCGTTACGGCACAGCAAAATCACTATATGAGCATTATTTAGTGCACGAAGGAGAAGTTCGTGGAGAGTTTGTTGTAGTGACATCTGGAATGGAAAAAAAAGTAGAGGATTCATCAGAATTTGATACTTCACAATTATTACAAATATTAATCGCAGAAAAATTACCCTTGAAGCAGATTTCAAAGATCCTTCATAAAGTGACAGGAAGAGCAAAAAATGAGCTCTACCAAGAGTTATTGGCGTTAAAAGATGCGGAGTAATCATCATGCAAGAAAGTGTAAAACAGTCTCATCAATCTCAACATGATATGGGAGAAGAATCCGTGCAGGATACGAAAGCACTGCACAAAATGACGAAATCAGATTGGGGGTTAAGTGCCCGATTTGCGGGTCTTTTTTCAATTCGAATGCTCGGCATTTTTATTATTTTGCCAATTTATTCGCTTTACACTAAAGAATTATCAGGCTCAACACCGTTGCTTGCTGGGCTATTTATTAGTAGTTATGCATTAACGCAAATCATTTTACAGCCTCTATTTGGGGCGCTTTCAGACTATTTTGGGCGAAAGATTACGATTGCTATCGGCATGATTTTATTTGTGATCGGAAGTTTAATGATCGCCTTTACAGGATCTATTCACGTCGCTATTTTAGGGCGAGTGATTCAAGGCGCCGGAGCTATTTCTGCGGTTGTATTAGCGTTTACGAGCGATGTCGTACGAGAAGAAATTCGTGGAAAAACCATGGCCTTAATTGGCGTTAGTATTGGTTTTACATTTGGTATAGCGATCTTTATTTCGCCTGTGATTTTTGGTTTCTTCGGCGGAATGGGAATTTTCTTACTTTGCGCTATTTTAGGGGTGATTGCGATTTATGTGACATTAATGCAGTTGCCGAAGAGTGATCAGCATAAAGTGAATAAAGCAGCGCGCTTACCGCTTAAAGTATCCATTAAAGAGGCGTGGTCGAATAGTGATATCAATCGATTATATCTTGGTGCTTTTATGTTACATCTAATTTTGACGCTTGGGTTTACCATCTTTCCTTGGATGCTCGAATCAGAAGGGTATTTACCAAAGGATTCTTGGAAGATCTATGTACCAAGTTTTTTAATCGCCATTGTTTTAATGTTTCCTGGCGTTGGCATTGCTGAAAGATTTAGACAATTTAGAATCTTTTTCTTGGCGGCAATTGCGGCATTAGTCATTGCCTTAGTGGCATTAGCTTTTGCCAAAGGGTATTGGGCATTATTAATATATATGACCATTTTCTTCTGGGGCTTTAATACAATGGAAGCAATGCAGCCTTCGTTAATGAGCCGATTAGCACCGACGCACAATCGCGGCATGGTGATGGGATTCTTCTCTTCTAGCCAATTTTTAGGGGCTTCCATTGGTGGAATATTGGCAAGTGTAATCTTTGGCTATTTCACAGCAATGCCGGTGTTGTTATTAGGTGCAGGTCTATTAATATTATGGTTTGTGATCGCATTCCCTATGAAAAATCCTCAAAAGCCACAAAAAACAGAGGAAGAAAAATCGCTGGATACAGAAAAAGTGCGGAATGAAGCGTCTATTGAAGATGATCCATTGATCACAGAAATTCGTTAAGCCTCATTAATCATCTTAATGAGTGATTCGTTACAAGAAAGCGGTTGCTGAGTTTGCCGGCAATCGTTTTTATTATCGTCAATTTGTTATTAGATTGCCGAATTCACATGCTTGTTTTTTAAGCAGAGGCTTTGCTGTGGAGTTTGTTGGTATGCTTTTATCAATCTTATGCTGGTAGTTGCAATCATTTTTGATAAACCGAAATGATCATATCGAGGGCATATCGGTAGGGTGTTGCGGATAATTTTCAATTGAATGGGATCGTGCTATTTATGTAAAAGTGTATTTTTGAATACGAATTTTTCGGTTGATGCGGTACAATGTGCCTCTATTATGTGTCGTAAAAGATTACGATACCGTTTTTCTGCGGTGACTGTCTGTAGTTACCCTTATATCTTTAACAATTGAAGAGACATTCATGAGTTCATTTACCCAAGTTGCAAAGCAAGTGGCGATCGATTCTGGTCGTACAATCCGTTCAATCTATTATCGTTTAGATCGTTTAAGTCCTGAACAGCGCGCAGATGATGCACTGTTTGTACAGTTTTATGAGAGAATTGAAGGGGAGTTGATCGAGAACCTTTTAAAGCTTTATCCAGATCATTCATTCTATGCGAACTATCACTCGGGTTTAGTGAATCAATCACGTTTTTCATGGTATGTAGGATTAAGTGGCGCAGAAAACTTCCGTGTAGGAAGTTCACATTTCTCGGTATCTATCGCGCTTGAAATGGATGGGGAACTTCAATCTGCTGTTATTTATGATGGTGTTGCGGATAAAATTATTGCAGAGGCATCGAAAGGTCTCGGCGTCCTATCAGAAGATGAAGAGCAACGCGTTCGAATCGGTAAGAGCGATGGCAAGATTGAAAATTCATTCATGCTAACCGCGATTTCTGCAAAAGAAGATGATATTTCTCGTTTTACGAAGATGCTTCGTGCGACAAAAGCGCAGCGTATTCTTGGTGATTTTGCGAAAGATAGTGCGCTCGTAGTGAAAGGTCAATATTCTGCGTATTATGCTGCGGGATTTGATGTTTGCACTTTTAAAGCCGTGCAATTAGTGGCAAAAGAAGCAGGCTTTTTAGTCACGGATTATCGTGGTAGTGAAGATGTGGAAACAAGCGGTAATATTGTTATTGCTCATCCTAAGCTCTTAAAAGAATTGCTTCGTGCGCTTCAAATTTAGATGATCAAAGATTATCGCAGTAGTATAATTAATGATGAATCGTGATTATTAAGAGACATCGATGAATAACTTTTTGAATAGTAAAAGTCTTCATAATAAGCAAAACCAGAGCATCCCAAAATGGGGTATTGCTCTGGTTTTGGCGTTTATCTATGGGGTAATTTTTATGGGAATCTCGGCACATCATGTGGCGGCTAAAGAGATCGTTGCAGGATTAGAGGTCACGGAAAATCGTTATCAACATCACCGATATATTGACGCAACGATTGATCTAGAGAAATTATCATTATCCCAACATTGGATAGATCCGGCGATAGATCAGGGGTATGCTTCTTTCAATAACTTGAATAGTGCAGTTCGTAAGCAGAACCAAAAGCTACTATTTGCTGTTAATTCAGGAATCTATACTAAAGAATATACGCCGCTCGGATTATATATCGAAAATAAACAACTTCTTACGCCGCTGAATTTAGTGAAGTCCAATGAAGGGCAAGGGAACTTCGCCCTATTACCAAATGGCGTATTTTATATTACTGATAAAAATAGAGCCTATATTGCGGATACAGATCGTTTTCATGAGCAGTTCCAAGGGCAATATGAATCGATTAAAGATGCCGTACAATCAGGGCCGATGTTAATTATCAATGGGGAATATAATCCTTATTTTATTCCAAAGTCAGATAGCCTTCGAATTAGAAGTGGGGTTTGTGCCTCTGATAATGGGCAAAAAGTCACATTTGTTGTGACGGAAGATCGTGTGAATTTCTATGAGTTTGCGACTTATTTTAAAGAGAAATTGCAATGTGATAATGCTTTATATCTCGATGGAACTTTGGCTAGAATGACTGTTAATGGTCGAGTTTATGGGGCATCATTCTGGCAAGCAAAACCTTTAGTGGGAATTTGGTCAGTCATTCAAACACCTTAAACCGAGTGATAGCGTTGAAAAGGATCTCATATGAGTTCTTTTTTGTTGATCATTTAAAATCAATTGTATTATAACGGCAATTCTTAGCGCTGATTTGAATCTTATCGTTCCGCGTTAATCAATATGAATCTGCTTCAAGGGAATTTGAAGGGTAATAGATAAGCCATTGTCATTTTCAGCTTTCACGGTTCCTTTATGTGATTGAACCATTTGGCTCACAATTGCTAAACCAAGACCTGATCCGCCGTAATCTTGGAATCCTTCAGGGCGATCTCCTCGATAGAATGGCTCAAAGATTTGTGGAAGATCTTTTTCTAAAACGCCGGGACCATCATCGTGGACATTGATGAAGAGCTGATGATTGATGATTTGAGTCGAAACTTCAATTTTAGATTTTGCATAATGAATGGCATTACGAATAATATTTTCTAACCCACTGTGAAATAGCTCGGCATTCACTTCAATGTCGGTATTGGGAATTGATTCAAAAATAAGTTCTTTATCTTTTTCAACCGCTTCAAATGCGGCATCATCCAATAATGGCGTGAGTAACTCACTAAGATCGAAAGTTTCCACAAGATCTTGGTTTAGAATCGTCTGTTTAGAAAGCGCTAACATCGCTTGTATGCGATCTTCGACTAAGAGAAGATTATCATTAATGCGTTTAACTTCATTTGTGACTTCTTCAATGTTCTTAATGCGAATTAAACTATTGGCTAAGTGGATGCGCGTAAGTGGTGTTCTTAATTCATGAGATAAATTGGCAAAAAGGCGATTTTTTTCATTGCGTGCGGCATTTAGTGTATCGATCATATGATTGAGACTTTTGGCAAGATAGCGATATTCAATTGGACCGCGAGTTTCAAGATATTTATCAACGCTCCAATCGCCTTTACTCACTCGTTCAGTTGCTTTACGAAGATGTTTCATAGGGAGAGATAGCGACCAACTTAAAATGCCAGCAAAAGGTAAACTGATGAGAAGCATTAAGATGAAAATAAGAATTGGCGCATCATAAAGACGATTGAGATAGTAAGCTTGAGGAAGTGCTTTTACACTCAAATAATATGCATTAGGATCCTGATTAAAGCGAATAGGACCAATAATTTCTCGCCCATCAATTTCTTGTTGATACATCTTGTCAGTTGCTAGCGTACTGACAATAAAATTAATATTCGCTTCATTGGAGAGTTGATGAATTGCATTATAGCGTTCTGAAATATCGTCAGGAACCACTAAGAGTCTTGCATCATCTTTATAATCTAGATAGCGGTCAGATGGAATGCTAAAGAGCATATGACTGACTTTCGTTGCGTAAAAAACCTGTTCTTTTTCGGGAGTTGGTAAAACTCTACGTTGGTCGAATCGTGGAATGAAGAGCGTTAAGGAGATCATTAATGCCATGCTAATCCAAATCGTAATAAAAACTCGGACACTTAAGCGATTAAAAAGAGGCAATCTTTTTTTCATAGGATTCCTGAACGCAATTATAAGGAGATCATGATATGAGAGAGTTTGGGTGAAGACTCATCATATCATGAAATAATAGCGTTATTCTAAGAAGAGATACCCAAGACCATGTACCGTTTTAAACCATGGCAAGTCATCTTCTCTTGGTGGTAATTTTTTACGAATATTACTTAAATGCATATCAATGACTCGGTCAAATGTTTGGTGACGTTTTCCTAAAACATTCTTACTGAGTTCATCGCGACTAATGGTTTCACCACTTCGCGCTGCCATATAGTAGAGAATCGCGAATTCTGTACTCGTAAGATTAATCGCTTCCCCTTTAAAGTTTGCTTGGAACTGTGCTTGATTAAGCGATAAGCCATGTCTTTCGATAAGAGTCGATTTCTCTTGTTCATCGCTACCAGCTTCCGGCACTTGGTTCTGAAGACGTAATCGCGTGCGAATACGAGCGACTAATTCACGGTCGTCAAAAGGTTTAGAGATATAATCATCGGCACCGAGTTCTAATCCGAGTACACGATCAATACTATCTCCTTTTGCTGAGAGCATGATGACGGGAAGGTTAGGGTGGATTTTACGAATCTCTTTGAGCGCATCCCAACCATTCATTTTTGGCATCATGACATCGAGAATGATGAGATCTGGAGTGGTATGCTCTAAGAACTCTAAACATTCGATACCATTGCGACCCACACTAATATCAAAGCCTTCATATTTTAAAATTTCAGAAATAAGTGTCTGTAATTCCGCATCATCATCAATAAAAAGAATTTTCGCTGATGTCATGTTATAAAACCTCTTTGATTGTAAGTGATTGAATATATCTAATGAGATATGATATCCAATCAGTTTATCTTTATATTATAAATATAATATGAATTATAATTTATTTAATATAATCACATATATACTGCTTTACGATTTTAATCGTTTTTCTATCAACATGTTTAAGATATTTAAAATTATATAGCTGCTATTGTAAACCTGATGAAATTTACTGTAAAAGATATGTAAAGAAGATTGATTTATATAGCAATCTATAAAAATTGTTGGCTTTTTTTGTAAAAAATAAAGTTTAATTCCGCCAAAAGCTTGGGGTAATTAAAACAAAGAGTGTAAATATTTCTAACCGACCAAGAATCATTGTAAACATCAATGTGGAAAGTGCACCAGATGGTAGTTCACCATAGTTACTGGCGACTGCACCAAGACCAGGACCTGTAATATTTAAACAAGCCGCGACCGCTGAAAAAGCATCTAAGGGAGATAATCCGAAGGCTGTCATGACGAGTGTTAAAATAGCGGTAGAGAAAGCATAAATTCCTAAGAATGCCCAAACACTACCTAAAATATCATTATGTACAACGCGTTTATTTAAACGGATAGGGAACTTTCCATGAGGATGGATGAGAAGTTTTACCTCACGCATAGCTTGTTTCGTTAAAAGAATGATACGAATGACTTTCATCCCGCCGGCGGTTGAGCCAGAACAACCGCCGATGAACGTAATAAAAACGATTAATATGGGAATGTAACTGGGCCATTCACTAAAGTTGGAGATGGTTAAGCCTGTTGTCGTAATCATGGAGATGACGGCAAAACTTGCTTCAAGAATAATATCGCCAATAGAGTCAAAAACATTAAAGTGATATAAGCCTAAAGCCACCAAAATAATCGCAGAGAGGCAGATTGCAAAGAATGCCCGGAGCTCTGTACTTTCTAGATAGAGTTTGGCATTTTTATGCCGGAAAGCGAGAAAGTGCGTGGTAAAGTTAATGGAGCTAATAAACATAAAAATAATGGCAGCAATATCGATAAAGCGGCTATTGAAATGACCAAGGCTATCATCATAGTTTGAGAAACCGGCGGTTGCAACAGTGGTAAAGCCGTGAGTGATGGCATCAAAAAGATCCATACCACCGATATAGTAAACGACGATGCAGGCGGCTAATAGTAAGAGATAGACGGACCATAAGTTACGGGCGGTTTGTGCAATCCTTGGTGTAATTTTATCTTCTTTAATAGGGCCAGAAACTTCCACTTTAAATAGTGCCATTCCTCCCATTCCCAATAGGGGCATGATAGCAACTGCCAAGATAACGATCCCCATCCCGCCAAAAAAGTGTAATTGAGTTCGGTACCATAGAATTGATTTAGGAAGATCTTGTAGATTAGTTAAGACTGTCGCGCCTGTTGTGGTGAACCCAGATGTGGCTTCAAAAAAAGCATGAATAATCGGAAGCTCAACTGCCGGTGAAATAATAAGGGGCAGGGAGCTTATACAACTTAAGCTTGTCCAGAAGAGAGAAACAATTAAGAATCCATCCCGTGTTTTAAGATTCCCATGTGTTTTATGACAAGGAAGCCAAAGGGATAAACCAAGAATAAAGGTAATCAGGAACGTGATGAAGAAATACTTTGCTTGTCCATCATTATAGATAAAAGAGATAATGATGGGGATTAAATAAGTGAAGCTAAAACTTGTGACAAAAATCCCGATGACCTTGAATACAAGCGTAATTTGATTGCGCATGGCGCTTAATCTCTCAATATAAACAAAGAGATAATTATAACCATTTTTTGCAAGATGCCCTATATAAATTATGTATTAACATAAAAGTAAAGAGAAAACAGTAGATTAGCGTCTATTTTTTGAAGATGAACGTAAAAAGTTTACTATTGTTGGCATCTTGCTTTTTGCTGATAAAAAGTACAAAATAAGCAAGACTGACTAATGGTATGATTAGTTAGTATAAAAAAATCTCTAACTATTTTAATTTACATTTAAGGAATAATATAATGAAAAACTTAGTAAAAGTTTCAGCATTAGTTGTACTTGGTTCAATCGCTGTAGGTTGTTCAACACAAAACATCGAAGCAAAAGCTGACGAAGCTTTAAGAACTGCAAACGAAGCGAAAAGCATCGCACTTGCAACACAAGCACAGTTTGACAAATACTTCACAAAAACACGTTACAAATAATGTGTTAGCGATGAATATGGTAGATCTCTTCATCGCTGTGATATGAATAAAAAAGAGCGTCTCAATAGAAACGCTCTTTTTTATTGTTCATTTCAAATGTCCGATATAGACAAAAAAGATTCGGAAGATCTATTATTCTATTTTTTGCTCCCGGGCTAATAATTGTCTTAGAGAAGTATTTGGGAGGACGTTTTTATGAAGAATCTTATAAACCTGCTGCGCGATGGGGAGATCAATACCCATTGTTTCGCCAAGTTCATAAATATTTTTGACAATATTCGCACCTTCAACGACCTGACCAACTTCTTTGAAGGCTTCTTCTGTTTTTAAGCCTTGTCCAAGATAGAGCCCAAAGCGGCGATTACGGGACTGGTTGTCTGTTGCCGTAAGTACTAAATCGCCAAGTCCGGCTAAACCTTTAAATGTTTCGGGATCTCCTTGTAAGGCAATTCCTAAACGTGTCATTTCTGCAAGTCCGCGAGTAATCAACGCCGCCCGAGCGTTTGCCCCAAAGCCTAAACCGTCGGAAATTCCTGTCGCAATCGCAATCACATTTTTATAAGCGCCAGCAAGTTGTACGCCTTTGATATCAAGGTTGCCGTAAACTCGCATATTATCATGATGAAAATAGGGAATTACGGCTGCAAGATCTTGTTCTTGATTGCCGGCAATCGCAATCGCTGTAGGAAAGAGTTTCGCAACTTCTTTTGCAAAGCTTGGACCTGATAAAATTGTGAAATTAGCATGAGGAAACATTTGAAAAAATGTATCACTCAAAAAGCCATTGGTGGCATGATCTAAACCCTTTGTTGCTGAAACAACGGGTGGAAGTTGAGAAAGAGAAAGTTTTTGAAGTTTTTGAAGAATTTCATTAAACGCGGTAGATGGTGTTGCAATCAGAATAATATCTGAATTGATGATAGCTTCTTCAAAATCATCATGGATCGTGATTGAATCTGGAAAAGGAATCTCCGGAAGAAAGCGCTCATTTAATCTTACCGCGCGCATCTCTGCAACATGTGCGGAATTGTGGCTCCAAAGTTTCACAGAATGTTTGGCTGCTAAATGGATTGCTAAAGCAGTTCCCCAAGATCCTGCACCAATGACGGCAATTTGTGCGCTCATGTATTCTCTCCGGTATATTTAGATCGTGTGAAATGAATGTCTTAACGTGACTAGAATAGTTGTGATGACTATTGCTCGTGAAGCTCGATCATTTAAAGTTAATATTGATGAATTATAACATAGAGGCAGTTTGCGAGGTTTCAAGAGATTAAAAGAGTTGACGTGAGTTTTAGGGTAAGAAAATTTTGCTAAATAGAGTGAGTTTTTTAAGTTGATACGCGGCTGGGGAAAATGCTTGCATGTTTTTTATCAATCGTATGTCTGCAGCTTACGAGATATTCTTAAAGCAAAACGGCGATAGTAAAGCAGCTTATTTTTTTCAGCATATAAAAAGAGCTTAGTATAAAACTAAGCTCTTTCTGTTCTATCTAGGATAGATGACTTTTAATAGTTGCTAAGTGTACTTAGCGCTTTATTAGAAATCGTGACGCATACCGATAGAGAGAACGCTATTTTTTCTCTTGTCTACGTGAGCAGCTGAGAATGAAGTTTCTTCGTTACCATACTCAACCCATGCACGTGTACGTGTAGAGAGTTTTTGTTCAAAACCAACCGCCCATGATTTAACTTTATCTTTGTTACCAAGATTTTTAAGTTCACTTTCACCATAGTTTGCACGGATAGTACTGAAGTAGTTAGGGCCAAATGAGAAGCTAGCACCTAAATCCCAACCTTGTGATTTTGATTTACCAAAAGAGGTATAATAACCTGCGCCTGAAGCAATGTTCATTGGAGCAAGAGTGATTGAGTCTGAACGATGATCACCTTTTGCATATGATGCTGTTACGTTGAAGGCATCCTGAGAGTAACCTAAGAAAAGTCCCCACATTTTAGATGCATTATCATCAGTAAGTTTAGCGTTGATGTATCCAGCTTTTGCTAGAATAGTACCATTTGCACCTAAGTCATAAGCATATTGTGCATTGATAGTCCAAAGATCGATAGATTTTTGATTGTTTGTTGGATAGAGATCTTCATCCATCATTAATGCTGCACTTGCTTGGAATCCAGCGAGATCAGGAGTAATATAAGCAATTACTTTACCTACACGTGAAGCTGCTGCTTTGTTTTGAACAAAGTTTTCGTGCCAGCCATAAGCTACATACTCAGTTGTAGCACCAGGATTAGCAATTACAGCATTGCCATTTGCGTCATAGTATGTATAGTAGCCAGATGCTTGTTGACCTGTAAGAACAGTTGTCATTGCACGTTGTGATGCTGAAGTGATAACATTCGAGCCATTAAAACCATCAACTACATGATCATCAACAAGCATTACTTTGAATGGATTATCTTGGCGACCTGCTGCAAATGTACCCCAATCACCCGTTAAACCTAAAAGAGCTTTACGAGTTTTAAAGCCTTTACCATTTGCAGACATTCCATCAAAACCATATTCGATGTTATAGATAACAGCATTGCCATTACCTAAGTCTTCAGAGCCTTTTATTCCGATACGTGAGCCCGCGTCTTCAAGGTTTGATAGGCGCTCACCACTAAATCCAATACGTCCATAACCTTGACCATCTACATAGTTGTACGGGGTTTCAATTTTTTTGTTTTCATAGTCATAACGGATAGAACCATATAGAACTGTTTCAGCTTGTGCTGCACCGAAAGTTAATGCGGAAGCAACTGCTACAGCAAAAATACTTTTCTTCATCATAATTAATTTCTCCTAAGTGTGGAGTGATCCACGTGAAATAAAACTTGATATGACAAGACGTCATTCATGAAGAGTATTTAAGCGATTTTTTATCATTTTCGCAACTAAGTCTTTGTATTAATGATACATTTTATGTAAATCAAGGTTTTGATTTGTAATGTTTTTATGTGGTGATATTTTTTTGAGAGCTTTTTTTTCTTGAAACATGACTTTTTTAGATTCGCTTAAGGAATGTAAATTTTGTCAGTCAATTTTTACCTTGTCGTTTTTGTTGTATAAAAAATGATCGATTATTTTGTGTCATTTTTTTGAAAAATCATTTTTCTGAGAAGTTTTTGAAGAGATAGTACTATTTTAAATGATGTTTGCTGGTAATTTAGATTGAAAAAAATCGGTAAAACAGCATTAATTGTTGTTTTTTTGATACTGCTTGCGATGAATCATTCGCGAATATCCGGGTGATATTATTGATCATCTCCCCATTCAAGTTGATAAATAATAGCATTCCCATTGCCGAGTTCTTTTTGCCCTTTAATCCCGATATGTGAGTCATTATGTTTGATATTTGATTGAGATCGTCTTTTCTGAATAGATGTCGCATCATTCTTTTCAGTATTATCGTCATGATGAGGTTCTGTTTGTCTTTGAATTTGTGGTTGAGAGTATTGATAATCATATTTTAACGAACCATAAATCTCGGTTTCTGCATGACTTTTTTGGAAAGCAAGATAGGGGAAGAGGCATATACTGATTAAGATAATTTTAAAAAGGGAAGTTCGGCGATGATAATGCCGTTGTGAAAATATCATGTCGTACGAGCTCCTTATGATATTAAGGTGAGTGATCTTTACAAAGAGTGGAAATGGCAGAAGATTATAATATGATGGGCAATAAAAAAATCCTACTCATTTAGAGTAGGATTCTGAAATTTTAGACTTTGATTTCTAATTTATGCCGTTAAGCAATGATTAGAAGTCGTGACGCATACCGATTGAGATAACGTTGTCTTTTCTTTTCTCTGAGTTTGCTTCAGCGTATTTAGTTTCTTCTTGACCATATTCAACCCATGCACGTGTACGTGTAGAGAGTTTTTGTTCAAAGCCAACCGCCCAAGATTTAACTTTATCTTTAGCATCAGCTTGTTTTAACTCACTTTGACCATAAGTTGCACGAACAGTGCTGAAGTAGTTAGGACCAAATGAGTAAGATGCCCCTAAATCCCAACCTTTTGATTTTTGTTTGTCGCCATGTTCAATCTTATGGTTACCATCTGCGTATGATGCAGATACTTTGATTGAATCAGAGATATATCCTAAGAAAAGGCCCCATGCTTTAGATGAATAACGACCGTTTGCATTGAAGGCATTGCCATCTTCATCAAATCCACCAGCTACTTTACCTTGGATGTAACCAAGTTTAGCAAGGATTTGACCATCAGCAGTAACGTCATATGCATATTTCGCATTGATTGTCCAAAGGTCAGCATTCTTACGGCTGTTAGTTGGGTAAAGATCAGAATCCATCATGACTGCTGCATTCGCTTGGAAGCCAGCAAATTCCGGAGTTGTATAAGCAATTACTTTACCAACACGTGAAAAATCAGCATCATATTTAGTTCCAAATGCTGGACCTTGCGCTTTGAGTGTTGTAGTCATTGCGCGTTGTGATGCAGATGAGATTACGCTTGAACCATTGAAGTCATCTTGTACAGAGTCATCAACAATTGTTACTTTGAATGGGTTGTCTTGACGACCAGCTGTGATTGTACCGAAGTCGCTAGTTACACCAAGAATAGCTTTACGAGTTTTAAAGCTGTTTTTTTCATCTTGAGTCATACCATCAAAACCATACTCAAGATTGTAGATGACAGCAAAACCGTTACCTAAATCTTCAGAACCTTTAAGACCGATACGTGAACCAGCATCAGAAAGATTAGAAAGACGCTCGCTATTGAATTTATTGTTACCAGCATCAGTGTAGTTTTTTGAGCTTTCATAGTCGTAACGGATAGAACCATAAAGAACTGTTTCAGCTTGTGCTGCGCCTAAAGTTAAAGCAGAAGCTACGGCTACTGCGAAAATGCTTTTCTTCATCATAATTAACTCTCCTAAAGAGATTTGGTTTGAGTGAGTAAATTTGTTATCAAAATCAATGTCGTTTACATTTACATATCTAACAACTATCAATAATGACTTTTCTTGAATGTATATTACCGCTTTATTATTATTTATACAACTTTTTTAGTCATAAATAATAATAAAGCGGTGGTGGTGTTGTTGTTTAAATGACACATTAGGTGGAAAATGATTTGTTAGGTCTTTGATATTTTAGACTTATGTCTATTCTTAAGTATCGACAATGATTATTTTCAAAGATTAAAAAATTGTTGTTATTAAGAGAAGTTTACATAATCAGCGTTGGCTAAGAGGATGTTAGTTTTGCTGTGAGAAGGGCTGTAAAATGAGTTTCTTGTAGAGTTGGTGCTAAATGTATTGGTGGATATTGCTTTAAAAGGAGACCTGCGATGAGAAATGTTTGCTGTCTTTGTATCGGTTTTGTCTCAATAGTTATAGTGGGGAAGAATTGTTTGTGTACTTTTATGAGTTTCGTGCTTGCAACTATTACTAAGACTTTTCAGTTGAAATAGCGATATTATTATATTTTAGGCATCGTCCAGAAACGATAAAAAAAGCCTAACTTCATAAGAAGTTAGGCTCTAATATTTTTAGATTTTGATTTCTAATTTATGCTATTAAGCAATGATTAGAAGTCGTGACGCATACCGATAGAGATAACGTTGTTTTTCGCTGAACCTTCAACTTGTTTAACAGTTGTTTTCTCGTTACCGTATTCAACCCATGCACGTGTACGTGTAGAGAGTTTTTGCTCAAAACCAACCGCCCATGATTTAACTTTTGATTTGTCGCCTTCAACTTTAACTTGGCTTTGACCGTAAGTTGCACGAACAGTGCTGAAGTAGTTAGGACCAAATGAGAAGCTCGCACCTAAGTCCCAACCTTTAGATTTTTCTTTAGGACCTTCTACATTTGAACCAACAAATTTAGATTTGTGGTTACCATCAGCATAGGAAGCAGTCACTGCGAATGCGTCTTGTGAGTAGCCTAAGAAAAGACCCCATGCTTTAGATTTACCTTTATCTGCAAGCTTACCTTGGATGTAACCCGCTTTAGCAAGAAGTGTACCGTTAGCACCTAAATCATATGCATATTTTGCATTGATTGTCCAAAGGTCAATGTTTTTCTCATCATTTTTACCGTAGAGAGAGTCATCCATCATCATTGCTACGTTTGCTTGGAAACCCGCCATTTCTGGAGTTGTGTAAGCAATTACTTTACCAACGCGTGAGTATGATGCATTGTTACCAAGGAAGTTTTGTGCAGTTGCTTCAGCACTTGCCTCAGCACTCTTGACTGGATCTACGTCGCCATTAGCATCAAGAACAGTTACTTTAGTTTCTACACCAGTAAGTGTAGTTGTCATTGCACGTTGTGATGCGTTAGAGATTACGTTTTTACCATTGAAGTCGTCTTGTACAGAGTCATCAACAATCGTTACTTTGAATGGGTTATCTTGACGACCAGCTGTGAATGTACCCCAGTCACCCGTTAAACCTAAGATTGCTTTACGTGTAGTGAAGCTGTTTTTTTCGTCTTGAGTCATACCATCAAAGCCCCACTCAAGATTGTAGATTACAGCGTTGCCGTTACCTAAATCTTCAGAACCTTTAAGACCGATACGTGAACCTGCATCTTGAAGGTTTGAAAGACGTTTTGAGTTGTCTTCTGCACCACCTAATGTGTTTTTAGCTTTAGAGTTTTCGTAGTCGTAACGAATAGAACCGTAAAGAACTGTTTCAGCTTGTGCTGCACCTAAAGTTAAAGCAGAAGCTACTGCTACTGCGAAAATGCTTTTCTTCATCATAATGAAAATCTCCATTGAATGGCTTACGCCACGATTAAAATAATTTAGATGTCTCCCATCTACGATTCATATTAAATCGCAGATCAATACAATAATCAAATTGAATTTACAAAAATAATACAAAACTTTGCCTTTTCTTATTAAAAATACAACAACAGATTTTTTTTATAAGTGTTTTTATATTGAATTACCAATTTAATATATTGATAATATTGACTTAAGTGGTTGTATTGTTTTTTTGAAAAGAGCTAGGAGAAAAAGTGCTCTATTTTGTTGTATTTTTAATAATGGTCTCTTTTTATGATTCTAAACTGATTTTTTTAAAGTTGAGAACTTCTCTATAAAAATAAATAGCTAAGGATGTATAAAAAAAACAACAGAAGAAGAGAGGATTAGTAAAGCCATTATTTTGATGATAAAACACTCTTTTTTGAAAAAAGAAAATGAGTTCAGATATAACTATAGAGATAAGATATAAAAAGCACTGAATAATTTTTGATAAACCATCTGTAATGGATATATCCCATAAATGGTAAAGCATAAAAGCGATATTATTAAATAGTCTATTTACCAATTTAATAATTGATTGATGTTTTAATGAAATTTTTTACCTTAATAATAAGAATTGACGTGATTCAATCGTGATAGAGGAATGGAGATGAGTCGGATGTATTTACCCACGACGCATACGATGCGTTGTTTTCAAGTGTCGGCAAAGCACTTGAGTTTTACTTTAGCGGCTGAAGAGTTAAATTTAACCCAAAGTGCGATTAGCAAACAGGTGGCGCTGTTAGAAAGTAGCTTGCAGGTACAACTTTTTGTTCGACATCGGCAAAAATTAGAGTTATCGCCGGCAGGTAGTACTTATTTGTCGCATGTGAATTCTATATTACGCCGGATTGAGGAGACTTCGAAAGAGATGCTCTCGTATGGTGCTTTTGAAGAAGTGATTAAGATCGCCTCACATCCATCACTCTGTTCCTCTTGGTTGGTGCAAGCCCTCAAAGGTTTCACGGCGCATTATGGCGATATCCAGCTCTCTTTTTATGAACAGATTATGCCGGATGATCCTTCAGAAGTGGATGCAGATGTTTCCTTTGTTTATGGTTATGGCGGTTGGCATGATATGGAGGCTGTAGAGCTTTTTGATGAAGAGATGATTCCTGTTTGTCATCCTGATATCTTGGCAAATAATGCCGGAAAAGAAGAGATTGATATCTATTTTACGACACGCTTAATAGAATGCCGTTCACGATTAAATAGTTGGGATCAGTTTTTTGGGCGTTTTCATCAAATATATCCCAATGGCTATCGCTCTTTATTATTTGAAAGATGGTCATCTTGTATCAGCGCGGCAAAAACCGGTTGTGGTTTGGCCTTAGTGCCGAAGATCTTAGTAGAGAGTGAATTAGAGAAAGGCGCATTAGTGCCGGCATCAAGTCATCGATTAAACGGATTAGGTGCATATTATATGACTTATTTAAAAAGCCATTCCGCAGAGCCTAAAGTGAAGATGGTTCGAGATTGGATTTTGGGAAGTTTAAATAAGGAATATGTCGCGTCGTAAGACGATGAAAGAATGAGTGATTTTACGGCCCGTGATAGCGATATGAATGATTCTTCTAGCAGCAGCTTCATATTATGAATTGAGATTGTGCTATATTTTGAAAATTTATTTAAAGTTGCTGTTTAGCGGGGAATGTTGATTGAACTGTATGGCAATATTAATAAGACTTGACGAAATAAAAGATAATAAGCCATGATCAAGAAAGCGTTACTGATTATCAATAATTAATGAACACTCATTATCGAAGTGAATATTCTTGAGGAGGAGTAATGGTCATAAAATTTGACAAAATATCT
>DXHP01000172.1 GCA_019113305.1 Candidatus Ignatzschineria merdigallinarum
CAAATTCAGCAAATTTTCGAAAAAATCGGAAATCTAGAAAGTATATTGCCCAGCATGAAATCTTTTGATTACGGGAAATACAATGGCTCAATAGAACGTCACAAAGGTTTTGATTATGCATTTTATATGACGTTTAATACAGCAAAAGAACGTGATGAATATCTTGTTCATCCTGAACATATCAAAGTCGGAACTGAGCTCAGAGCGATGTTAGATCCTGAAGGATCAGACTCTTTCTTAGCTTTTGATTATGATACAGAACATCTTTAATGTGCCACTAAAACACTCAAACATCAAAAACAAGTACTATAAATAAATGTAAAAATTTAGTTAAAAATGTTAATATTTAGTCTTGATATAATATTTATACAAGGATATATAAGATGCTTCTGGGCATATTAAAAAGCTATAATACACCAGTTATAACTGATCGGATAGCCGCAATGACCGCAAAAGAGTTAGGTTATGACGCTGTTTTTTTTAATATTTCAAATGTTGATTACTCATCTAGGATAATTAATGGTA
Source organism: Candidatus Ignatzschineria merdigallinarum (assembly GCA_019113305.1). Lineage (GTDB taxonomy): Bacteria > Pseudomonadota > Gammaproteobacteria > Cardiobacteriales > Wohlfahrtiimonadaceae > Ignatzschineria > Ignatzschineria merdigallinarum. The sequence goes on from DXHP01000172.1 coordinate 526, forward strand.
AAAGATTAGTCTTTGGAGAGTGGTTGGAATGTTCAACACCTTTCCCTGACATTATATTTAATGATCTACCAGCCAAGTATGAAGTTTATAAAAAATACTTAGAACTTGAGAATATAAGTAATTCCCGATTATTAATTCACCATCGGACAATTGATAAAGCCGCTTGCAATAATTTATTTCAAAACTATCCTGAAATAATTCCCCATCTTATTCCTACCTTTAATGTTAAAACATCAAAAGACGTACTTAACTATGTCAATCAATACAAACGAATAGCTCTAAAACCAAACAATGGTCACAAAGGTTTTGGTATTAAGTTTCTTCGACAGCAAGAAAATGGAGAACTTCAACTCCAACATGAGAATGGGAATAATGAGTTGCTATCCATACCTGATGTGTCTATTTTTCTAGAGAAAATTTTATCTGATAAAAAATACCATATCCAACCAGAAATAATTTCTCATTTACGGGATAGTAATTTTCCTTTTGTAATACGTACTTATATGGGTAGAGGTATAAACGGACAGTGGTTTAATTTATTTAACTACGCTGCAATGGACTATAAAACAGGAGGGGTAGTTAATGTAAGTCAGGGTGCAGGACTACAATTTTATCCTAATTTTTTAGAGAGGGAGTTTCCTCATGATAAAGGAAAAGCCTTTGCAGAAAAACTCCGATCTCTTAGTCACAAAATAGTTCAAGCCTATCAATCAGGAATTTCTGAGGAAGTTGATGCTATAGGTCTGGATTATATTGTTGATGAATCTGGTAAACCTTATATGGTTGAGATTAATTATTATCCTGGTACCCGTCCAAATAGTGATATTTGTGTTTATAATCAAGTTCGCTTTGCAGAATATCTCTATAAGAAAAAAATGGCTTTAATCAATACTCAACAGCCACAATAATCTTAATAATAAATTGTTAGAAATATTTTTAAGTATTTATGTATAGAAAAGTATTTTTTATTTTTGATTACAAGCTACTTAAAAAATTAAGCCCGATAAAATATCGGGCTCAAGGGATTAATCCTTAGGGGCTGTTGAATATTCATAATTTCAACCAAATATAGGTACAACCTAAAGCAACGTTGTTTTCATAGTGCTCTTTTAACTTATCATATCTTGTTTCTATACATTCTAAAATGTTTCAGTTTTACAAATGTTTTCTCCACTAAATGCTGAATTTTATAAACATGCCTATTCATATGGTTATTGTTCATAAGCGTATTTCTCTTTTTGGGAAATAATAGCTTTAGCTCCCTGCTTTATAATTCTTTCTCTAAAACTTTAGAATCATAGCCTTTTCCTGCACTGACATAATCTTTTGTATCTAAAGAGATCTTAGCTAGTAATTCTGGAGCTACCTTGATATCGTAAATCGTTCCATCTATCACAAAAAATTTATAGAGATTACCTCAGGCACCTACAATCATATGAATTTTAGAGCTATTTCCCCCTACGATTTTTGATATTACTTGAGAATTATCAGTGACTACTCCCGTACTATGTTAGTGAGCTCTCACGTGAATACCATCTATAATAACCACTCGTAGACAATATCTTACAATAATTATTTTAGTTTGTTATTTTTAGATCAACGACTAAATGTCTAAAAATCGTATTATACCGACCAAATCTCTCTCAGGAATAATTTCTCCAAGGAACTCCTGCGCTCATCCTATATAGAATGCCTTCAACAATATTTCTTAAATTTGGTTTGTCATAGATATTTAAATCTAGGAGTAAGCTTTAGTTTCAGCCATAGTTTATCTGTAAGCATGGTTCGAGAGGTAGCGAGAGGTAGGTTTTGTTTGACGATAATATTCTACCACTCGCTTTTTTATTTTGACCCCCAATGTTCCACACTCCCTATTAATTATAATTTTAAAAATTCAATTATTTATGGAATCAATTCATTCTTCAACTATGCCTTTTCTATTAAGAATATGAATTCAAAATACTTTATGGCGTGAAATAGATCGCAGATCCAGGTCCTACTGGAATACCTAATACAAAAACCCATACACAAAAAACAATCATCCAACCAATCAAGAATACAACAGAGTAAGGCACCATCATTGATAAAATTGTTCCAATCCCCGTGTCTTTCTTGTACTTAATTGCCATCGCCACCACTAAACCAAAATAGCTCATCATTGGTGTAATAATATTGGTCGCTGAATCTCCAATGCGATATGCCGCTTGGATTGTTTCCGGTGCATATCCTGCAAGCATGAGCATAGGTACAAAAATTGGTGCCGTGACAGCCCATTGTGCTGATGCAGAACTCATCATGATATTAATAAATGCACATATTAAAATAAATCCGATGAAAAGTACCATACTATTAATTTCAATACTCGTAATGAAATTTGCACCATGAACAACGAGAATTTGCCCTAAGTTTGTCCATCCAAAGAATGCGATAAACTGTGCTGCGAAGAAAACAATGACCAAATAAAGTCCCATGCTACTCATTGAGTTTGCCATAGAATTGATCACATCTTTATCGCTTGTAAATTTCTTCACAATAATCCCGTATACAATTCCCGGCACTGCAAAAAAGATAAAAATGAAGATGACAATCGAGCGGAAGAATGGAGAGTTTGCAATAGCGCCGGTATCTTGATTTCGAAGAATACCATCTGCCGGCACAACCATTAAAGCGACAATGATCGCTAAGATTACAAATGATACCCCCGCCCAAATTAAGCCCTTCTTCTCAAGTGGAGTAACTTCTGCCGACATCATTGCTGCTTCATCAGAATCTAAATCATCCGCTTTATAAGACCCTAATTGCGGTTCAACGATACGATCTGTCACATACCAACCTAGCAAAGTTACCAAGAAGGTACTAAATGCCATGAAATACCAGTTCGCTTCTGCACCAACAATATATGTCGGATCAATAATTCTCGCAGCTTCTTGAGTAATACCCGAAAGTAAAGGATCGACCGTTCCTAGCAAGAGATTCGCAGAATATCCTCCCGAAACTCAAGCAAAAGATGCGGCCAATCCTGCTAAAGGATTGCGACCAATAGAATGAAAAATCACCGCAGAAAGTGGAATTAATACAACGTATCCTAACTCACCTGCTGTATTAGACATAACTCCCGCAAATACTACCGCCGGCGTCGTAAAACGAATCGGCGCTTTCAAAACAATTAAGCGCATTCCTGCAGAAAATACACCTGCCGCATCAGCGATTCCCACACCTAGCATCGCTACTAATACTGTCCCTAGCGGTGTGAAGCCCGTAAAGTTAGAGACGACATTTGATAAAATCTTACGAATCCCATCTGCATCTAATAAATTCACCACATGAATCACACCATCAGTCGCTCTTCCCGCAGCCCCTTCGGGTCTTGGATCAGCAACACTCAATCCAAAGTAACTTCCCACAGCTGAACCAATAAGAATCAATGCGATTAAAATCACGAATAGTACAACTGGATGAGGTAACGCGTTCCCAAGCCATTCTAAAGTGCTCAGCAACCTATTCTTCTTCATTTTTACTTCCATACCTAAATGTCCTTTTTGAAATGGTAATCATTATTTTCGTATCATTGCCAGAACTAAGATGCATCCACCATTTCTGGTGATTACCAACAACTTTCATTGAAAAAATAAAATCTATATTTACAAAAAGTCTATACATATAACATACGGTATGATCATGCTCAATGGAAATGTGTAATTTTTTAGCGGAAGAATAGGCAGTCAACGGAAGAAGATTTAACAGCGCAAATTGTTTGTAATGAAAACTTATTAAATAGAAATCGAATGGATTTCTCAATATCTATTTATTCGACATATTCAATAAATTTTTCATATAAAAATATAATAATTTTATTAAAAACACATTCTATCTGATATTATTAGCTCGCAATATTTCATGCAATACAATTAAATATTTCATATATCTCATGGAGTCATAAATGTCAGATTTTCAAAACCATTCGCCGTCTAATAACGCACCAACAATGTCAATCAAAGATTGGCTCATTACCTTCGTTATTATGATGATCCCAATTGTAAACTTAGTAATGATGATTATCTGGGCTATTAAAGCTGAAAACCCCAATAAGCGTAACTACTTTATTGCAACATGGATTATGTTTGCCATTATGATGGTGCTTTATATCATTCTCTTTATGGTATTTGGTTCAGCATTAATTGGTGCCGCGGTAGGATCAGGACAATTTAATTAACATTAATTTACTTACTGACCAACTACTAAAAAGCTTAAGAGTAATTCTTAAGCTTTTTAGTAAAAATAAGTTTATAATTAAGATCCTCTAACCTAAAAACTATGAAGCTATCCTAGATAATGTATCTTTAAGGTATTATTCAGGATCTCTTTAAAAAAACCACATATTTTACACATGAAAAATATAAAACCTTTAATATACCAAAAGGTTATCAAGCCATCAATATTACTAGAATTATCGATTATCGTTCTCTTAAAGCATCTTTTACTCGTCCAAAAGGCTTCATCAAATAATCAAAAACAGTTTTTTCTCCCGTTTTAATATCTACAGTTGCTATCATTCCTGGAACGATTGAGAAAGTTTGACCATTTTTATCAGTTAAGGAATCTGTATCAGTTCTAATAAAAACACGATAATAAAAGACTTCAGGCTTCGCTTCATCTTGAATCGTATCAGGTGATATCACAGTAACCACTCCTTCTAATCCTCCAAATATAGAATAATCATAGGCTGTAATTTTAACCTTAGCCTCTTGCCCAGGGTGAATATAGGCGATATCTCTCGGGGAAATTCTTGCTTCAATTAATAACTGATCTTCTAATGGAACTATTTGCATTAACTCGCCACTAGGAGGAAGAACACCTCCTTTCGTTGTAACCGAGACATCTTTAACAATCCCTCGTACCGGAGATTTAAGCGTTAAACGAGAAAGAGAATCTACTCGCCCCCTTACAACAGATTCTAAAGAGGATGCTTCTGCTTGTGCTTTGCCTAACTCTTCTCGAGATCGCACCATATATTCCGAACGTTTATCAGTAATTCGAAGCCTTAAATCAGATACCTGGCGCTGTAGCTTTAAAACATCTACATTACTGGCTGCACCTTGTTTAGCTAACATTTGAGTTAATGTTAATTCTTCCTCCACCAAATCTAATGCTTCTTGTAAGCCTAAAACAGACTCTTCTAGAGCTTGTTGCCGTGTTTCATATAAACGTGTTTCTGCACGAATTAATTCAGGGTAAATACTTAATTCATCAGGAAAAGTAAGTTCTGTCTCATTAACTTCTGACTCTAAACGTGTAATATTTGCTAATAATGCACGATAACGTGCCGCACTTTCTTCCACCGTTGCTTCTGTCTTCGTTAAATCTAATTGCGCTAATATTTGCCCTTTCTCAACAATATCTCCCTCCCTAACATAAAGCTCCGAAAGAATTCCTCCCTCTAAAGATTGAATCAGCTGCTCTCTAGATGTAGGAACAACTTTTCCCGTACCTTTAGAAACTTCTACAATCGATGCAAAATAAGACCAAATTAATAAAACAATTATTAATAACAAAAAGCACCAAATAATACGGGAAGATTTCACAATTTCTGCTTCATCCACCTGATCATTATAACGACGTCTATCTTCTTCATAGCTCAATAAAAGAATATGTTCGCCTTGATTTCCTTTACGCATGTACATCCCTTTTATTTCTTTGTATTTCCGGATAACTTAGCAATAGCAATATCTTTAGGGTCATCTAAAACTATCTGACTATTATCAATCACAATAATCCGATCAACCATATTCACAATACTCATTTTATGGGTCGCAACAATCATTGTTTTACCTACAATCCAGGATGATAACTCTTGAAGTAAATGCTTTTCCGTCACATCATCTAATGCTGCAGTTGGCTCATCCAACAATAGAATATATGGATTTCGTAGCAATGTTCTCGCTAATAAAAGAGACTGTCGCTGCCCGCCAGATAACCCAATACCGCCTTCAGCAATAACGTAATCTAATCCCGTTGGGATTTTCTTAATAAACTCCGAGGCTCCCGTAATATTCAAAACTTTCAGCAGATCTTCATCTGTTGCCATTGGTGCTCCCATCATTAAATTCTCACGAATTGTTCCATGAAATAAGCAAGAGCCCTGACTCATCAAACCTATATCCCGACGAACATCTGCAGGATCTATGTGCCCCATACTGACATCATCTAATGTGACCACACCACTACGTGGCGCTAACATTCCAGATAACACCTGCAACAATGTTGACTTTCCAGCACCATTACGCCCTAAAACAGCAATTTTTTCTCCTGGTTTAATCTCCAATTTTTTAATCTGCAATGCTGGCAACGGATTTTCTTCTCCATAATAAAACACAGCATTCTGTATTTTATAATTGCCGGCAATGGCACTTTTATGAACTCGTTTTTCTCCATCTGGATTGTCAACAGGCATCTCCATTAACTGATTAATCCCATTTAGTGCAACCTTTGCCTGCTGCCAACGACTTAAAACTTGAGTTAATCCCGCCATTGGTCCAATCATTCGTCCACCTAAAATAGATGCCGCAATAAGTGAGCCTGTTGTTAACTCACCTTCCATCACCATTGGTGCCCCAAATAATACGATAACAACAAAAGCCGCTGTTTGAATACTTTGAGTCCAACTTGTTAAATTACTGACTAATGAACGTAAACGCAGATTCACATCTGCCGAAACCGCATTGTAATTATTCCATTGATTCTGAAAACGCTGCTCAGCTTGAAGCGTTTTAATATCCTCATTTCCTTGAATCGCTTCCACTAACATCGCATTACGCAAGGAGCTTTCTCTCATTGCTTCATTAGCGAATTTTCGAAGCTTTTTCTGTACTAATAATCCAGGCACGATCATTAAGATAACTGCAACAATGGGGATTAAAACTAAGCTGCCCGCGAGATACCAAAAAACAATACAAAATAATAAGAAAAATGGGATATCTGCAAATGCCGTCACTGTTGTTGAAGTTAACATTTCACGAACACTATCTAGCTCTCTTATCTGCGAAATAAAGGTTCCCGTAGATCGTGGCCTATTCGCATTTTTTATCCGAAGCGCATGACCAAAGACACGATCCGATATCCTTAAATCAGCACGTTTCCCTAATAAATCAGTCACTCGTGTACGTAATTTCCGCATAAAGAAGCCAAAAATAATAGCAACCATTACCCCACTAAATAAAACATATAGTGTTGGGTAAGATTCCGCTGGAATCACGCGATCATAAACCTGTCTTGTAAATAAAATGCCAGACAAAGCTAAAACATTAACAATAAATGACGCAATAAAAATATGTGCGTATGGTTTCCAGTCTCGCAAAACAATTTTCTTAAACCAATCTCGATCATGAGGTTTAATATAATCATCAATACGAGAGTCTGGTACCGCATGAGATGGGCGTAAAACAATAGCTAAACCTACATTTTTTAATAAATCATCGCGAGAAATCTGACTCTTAATACCTGCATCACCAGTGTAAGTAATTCCGATATTTCCATCCAAACCAATACTATCAATAACACCTATCTGCCCATCATGAAATTGCACAACAAGTGGTAAACGCCAAGCTGATAGATCTGATTCAGTTAATTGAATCACTCCCACCATTAATCCTGCTTGTCGAGCCATTCCACGTAACACATCACTGATCGGTTCATTTTTTAACCAATGGCTCGTTAACGAGATATTCTCTTTTGAAACCTCTAAACGGTAATGCTTTGCTACTATAATTATCGCTTCAATCCAATAACGATAATCAGCTGCTTTTTCTTCTGTATTATTCACAAATAAATTCTCAAGGTTTTATAAACATTTCACTTATAGATTTAGAGACTTATTTCCACAAATCTTTAAATCTATAATCACTCTTTCGAATGAAAGTAAAGCACCGAACCTTACGGTCCGGTGCCCTACCTAACTAATTAATCATTAAATCAATGTTGATTTCTGATCTAAAAGATCATCTAAAGGATCTACCACTGGTTGTACATCATAAACTGTAGTATCTACTGCAGTTTGTTCCGTATTCACAGTTGTAAATGCTTCTGTTGTTTCTTCCGATTCTAAGAAGAATGGAATTTCTCCTTTGTCCTCTTCCGAAATTAACTCATCAAGCGTTAAGGTAAATGGCTCAACACTATCCGCATCATCCATCGCAAAAGACTCCACATTTGAAAGATCAATGCTTGCATTTTGTGTCGCAATACCTTGAGCTTCCCAGTTGATACCCTCTAACAATGAATCAAGATCTGTTGCATCAACTTCTAACAATGGTTCAAACTCACCATTACCATTACGATCAACATAAAGAACACCTTCTTCATATTTCAAGTAATCCGCGATGTTATCAGCAGTTTGATTTCCATCAAGAAGCTGAGCAAGATCGATTTTATCCCCCTCTTCAAGATTAAAATCAGTCCACTTATTGAAGCCATTACCGCCATTACCACCGCGATCATCACCGAGATTAGTGAAGATTACAGTATCAGCACCAGCCCCCATTGTGAAAGTATCATCAGCACCTGAGCTAACAACCACATCATCATAATCTGAAGCAGTAATATTTTTACCAACATTGATCTCAAGAACCGCAGTTTCTTTCGTTCCAACTTTAGAGGTTGTTTCATAGATGAATCGATCAACACCATAGCGCTGTTCATCTGGAACATGAACAATAATATCCTTACCCTTCTCATCCTTACCGATGTATTGCGATCCTCTTGCGGTATAGACATAAGAACCATCTTTTTGAACAACTAAAGTACCGTATTGACCTTCAATAACAATCTCTTTAGCACCTTTCTTCTCATCGTTAACAGAGAGTTCTTTATTCGCAATATGAATGGTATCTAACATCAATTTACCCTGATCATTCTCGAACAACATGCCGGTAACAGGATTAATCTTATCCGATACATACTCCGTTAAATGCACAACTTCAACATCAACATCCAGTTTATGAATACCACCTTTATCAGTTGGTGTAACGATTAATTCATATTCACCTGCCGGTAATCCTGTAAGAGTATCCTCTAAAACTGCATCTGCAATTTTATTAGTTGTTTTCTCCCACACTACACCCGTTGTAAGGTTTTTCAAGACATAAGTAATCGTCATAGGCTCTGACCATTTGCCAACTCCTTTTGAATCACCTTCAGCTTTAATAACAAAGTTCTTAACAACCTGGCCTTCTTCAATCGTGAAGTATTTTACTTTTGATTCATCAGATTTACCAGCGTTCTTATCGTTGATCTCAATCTTTGTCTCAACATTTTCTTCAGCCACTGTAATGTTATTGAAATCATCACTTGCCGTATGAAGGCCGATTTGAATATTTAATGTCTCAACAATCGTTTTACCATTAGCATCTTGAGTCACTAATTGGAAGCTATCAATTTTGCCATAAGGTGGTTTCCAATCTGCCGGCGCATTAACAGGTTTTGATACAGTATATGTATAAGTACCATCAGAATTGATCGTTAACTTACCATATTCTCCTTCAACAACTGTTGATTTTTCCGGCTCAACATCTTGACCTTCCACTTTTAATAAAATAGTTGAATCTTCTTTAGTCGCATCCCCAGATACTGATCCCCCAAATTTTGCAGGCTCATTGTAATCATACACTTTCTCATTATCAACATAAATACCAGATCCTGCAAGAAGTCCTAAAGCACCTTTGCTCTGAAGAATTGCGCGATATTCACCTTCACCAAACTGTAATGTTAAATCTTTCGATCTTCCACCAAGTAAAGCTACAATTACCCAATTAGGCTCAGCGTGAACTTGAACATAGTTTCCGGTGATAGGATCTAATTTATAGATATATAAATCATAAACCATACCAATAGAAACACCTCCTGCACTACCATGGAATGTTAACTCTTTGACTTGATTTTCATCAACGCTAAATTCCATTGCGCCAGCACCAGTTAAAGCATCAGCACTCAAGATTGGTCCTAATAATCCAAGTTCCAATACTGAGAACCCAGTCGCATTTTTAATATCTGATTTACCTTCATAAATGATGGTTGGCTCAGTATTTAATACAACCGTATTATCAATCTCAATACGATCTTCTTTCGGTGTAATATTCAACTCAAATGTTAATTCTGATTCAGATACCTTTCCTGATGGGGAAGTCACTCGATAAGTAAAGGTATCTTTCTTACCATAACCACGAAAATCTTCATTCACAGTATAAGTGTACGATCCATCAGCTTTTACAATCAACGTACCATAATCACCCTCAACTTTAGTTTCTGCATTAGGTGAAATATCTATCCATTGACCATTTTTATCTAGAACATCAGTAACAGTACTACCTTCTGGAACAACATCTGTACCATATTTCGGGTCTTCATCAGTAATCATATTACCTTCTGCAGATCCCTTCACACTTTCAGCATTACCATAATCTAAAACAACATCTTTCGTAAATTTAAGGCTATACCCTGTTAATGCCTGAATGCCTTCGCCACCAGCCATGACGAACATCCATTTACCTTCTGTTAATTTAAAGTCAGTATCTTCAGATTTTCCACCTAAGAGATATGATACAACCCAATTTTGCTTAACTTGTTGCTGTTCCCACTCACCTGTACTCTCATTGAATTTATAGAGATATAAATCCATTGTAGCAAGTACTTGAACACCACCCGCAACACCATGAACAGTAACTTCACGAACTTCATTCTCGCCTACTTCAAGGTGCACAGAGTTTTTAACAACATCCGCTAATACATCCAATCCGAGTACTGGGCCTAAACCAACATTAGCCACTGAAAAACCTGTTTTATCTAAATCACTTGGCTTCTCATTTACATCTCTTGTTGGTTTTGCATCTAAAACAATATCAACATAGTTATCAGTTGTTGCAATAATTTCCGCAACTCCCGCAATAAGTTTCGTTGGATCAGACTCATTTCCAGCTGCATCTGTTGCCGTAATGTTAATGATCTTACCGCGATCTAACGCTGGATCAAATGTATAAGTTGCCTTACCTTCACCATCTGCTTCAACTTCCACAGGTTGACCATTTTTATCAAGTAATGGATTTCCTTTAGAATCATAGACTTTAACAGTTGCATTCGGCTCTGTTTTCACAGTTAACACAGCGTTAGTATCATCAATCTCAGCTTTTGGTGCATCTGGTGCTGTAGTATCTGGTGCTTGAACAGGTGTCGGGTCAGATTCTTTCTCCACATTCCCTGCCCCAATGACTAATATTACTTCCAGATCTTCACCATTACGATAGGCATCGTTCAATGGGAACTTAAATGTTCCATCTTCACCTACTAGGCCTTCAGATATAACATTTCCATCTGCATCCTTAACAAGAACTCTAGCCCCTGCTGGTTTACCACTACCGATGACAAATACATCATCATTATCTTCGTCAGTAATCACCTTTGCTTCCGGAGCATCAAATGATGGATATGGGTGCGATTTAGTAACCGTTCCACCTTTACTATCGGTAAAAATAAATTCAAAATCATCTTTAGATTCTGCTCTATGATCTCCTAACTGTTTAAATGTACCGTCTTGAGATAATTGTCCAGAAACAAATGTCTGATCACCTTGTTTTACGGATACAAAGATATTTTGATCCCATGCTGGTTTCTCACCTTTTGCAGAGAACTCTAAACGTCCATCAGCGGTCCATTCAACTAAAACATCATCAACAACATAGTCTGAATCATTACCTTCGTTCAAGTTTGGAGCTTGTACTAAACCTGGTTCAGAATCACCACCTTTATCAGATGCAATCACTTCAACATCTTCACCATTCGTTAATGCTGGATCAAGGTTTACCGTAAAGTTACCTTCTGCATCCGTTTTACCTGTAGCAATTACATTATCCTTACCATCTGTGATCTTGATATCTGAATTCGGTTGAGCTTTCCCTGAAATAGAAGAACCATCCGCTGCAAACTCAAGATCTGTAGGCATTGCCGGTGGGATTGTATCTGGTGCATAAACTTCTGCTTCTGGCGATACTCTCTCTCCATCTTCTAATGACACCGTTAATTTTTCACCATTTGTGAAAATCTTGCCGTTATCAAAGTCTACAGAGAAGTTACCTGCTGGATCTACTGTACCTGTGCCCACAACTTTTCCTTCAGCATCTTTAACGATTACTGAAGCCCCAGCCTCACCTTTACCAATGACTTTTGTGCCATCTTTATGAACTTCTAAGCCTGTAGGTGCCGCTAAATCATTACCTGAGCCGTTAGAACCATTTGAACCATTTGAGCCATTAGAACCATTCGATCCGTTAGAACCATTTGATCCATTTGATCCATTTGATCCATTTGATCCATTCGAGCCGTTAGAGCCGTTAGAACCGTTAGATCCATTAGAGCCATTTGATCCATTAGAACCATTCGATCCGTTTGAGCCGTTTGATCCATTCGAGCCGTTTGAACCATTCGAACCGTTCGAGCCATTTGATCCATTAGAACCATTCGATCCGTTTGATCCATTAGAACCATTCGAGCCATTAGAGCCATTAGAGCCATTTGATCCGTTCGAACCA
>DXHP01000173.1 GCA_019113305.1 Candidatus Ignatzschineria merdigallinarum
AATAAAGTAAAATTGCTCTGTTGCCGCATCCATCAAGAATTCGACCGTTCCGGCATTACTATATTGTACCGCACGACCGAGTTTTAGAGCACTTTCGCAGATCTCCTCACGTTTCTCTTGTGAGAGATAAGGTGCCGGCGCACGTTCTACCACCTTTTGATGCCGGCGCTGAACGGAGCAATCACGCTCCCAAAGGTGGACGATATTTCCATGTGTATCGCCCAATAACTGTACTTCAACGTGACGCGCACGTTCGATCAACTTTTCAAAATAGACTTCATCATTCCCAAAAGCCGCTAATGATTCTCCCCGCGCTTCTCGCACGCTATCCATCAACTGCGCTTCTTCATAAATCGCCCGCATTCCACGACCACCGCCGCCCCAGCTCGCTTTAAGCATTACGGGATAACCAATCTCTGCGGCAATTTTCTTAATCGATTCATCATCTCTAGGTAAAGGATCAGATGCCGGCATCACCGGAACACCCGCTGCAATTGCCGCATTTCTCGCCGCAACTTTATTCCCCAACGTATTTAAGACTTCATAAGAAGGACCGATAAAAATAATGCCGTTTTCCTGACATGCTTTGGCGAAATCAGGGTTCTCCGCTAAAAACCCATAACCCGGATGAATCGCATCGGCGTTGGTTTCTTTTGCAATCCGGATAATATCGGCAATATCGAGATAAGCTTCCAAAGGCTGTTTGCCACGACCTACCACATAACTCTCATCGGCATTAAATCGATGCGCCGCTCGGCGATCTTGCTCAGCATAGATTCCTACAGTATTAATGCCCAATTCTGCGGCAGCTCGAATAATACGAATTGCAATCTCAGAACGGTTTGCGACAAGAATCTTTTTGATCTTTCTCTTTGGTGCGTCTAAAGACATGAAACTTCCTCCAATCATTCTATTTATTTTAAAAGTTGCTCTGTTGGCATCTATGTTAATTGTCTAGATAAAACTACACAAACACTACAACGATACCTCAATCAAAAAGAGTTTCATAATCTTTTATGCGCAAATCAGATTTCATTAATGACTTAAGTACAATATCATCTTGATATTACAAATAAATATAAAATATAGAGAAATATAAAAACATAAATAAAAAATAATAAAATATAATCATCAAAGGTATATCTGTATAAAAAATTTAATATTCTTCAATAACCCATTAAATTAATAACCGCCCGATTGCGACTAAATGGCTTGTGATCTGCAAAAAGGTCCGTTATGGTATTCGTTATACAATAAAATATATCGATATTTAAACTGGTTTAAACAGGAGTTATACAATGACAACCCATAAAGAAACTGATCTATTAATCACTTTAACGCCGCACGAGCGTGATTCAAATAATGTCACCATTGCCTTTACCATGGGCATTGCCGCTCTGAAAAAGGGGCTTAGTGTGAATCTTGTACTACTCTCAGATGCAGTAGCATTAGCGCAGAAAGGATATGGCGATAAAATTGATATTGGCGCACCATTTAAGAGCATTAAAGAGCTCCTACCTACATTTTTAGAAATGGGTGGAAAACTTAGTGTCTGCACAGCCTGCATGATTCATAATGGCGTGAAAGAGGAAAGCCTTCTTGCGGAAGCGACAATGATTACCGCAGATGATGTCATTGATCTATTAATGAGTAGCCGTAAATCCCTGCAACTCAACTAATTTACAGCGATATCATTTACATCCTATTAAACCCTATTTGGCTGAGATCATTTTGGAGTAAGCGTTTTATCCTACTAAACCGCTCCAAATCATCAACATTCTTGTGAGCTTCGCTAATAGATACATCGCCAATCCGCCACCTACAATTAATATAATAAGCCAACCCCATTGGGTTTTAGGTGGTGTTTTAGGCGGTTTTTGATCTTCTTTCTGAAATTCCTTTTCTAATTCTTTTGAGCGTTTCATATGCAGATTTCCTATCATTCATCTCAACTATAAAAAGTTCACATCATCTTCAATATCGATATCAATATTTGCCTTTGAAAAGCAATAATGTATCAATACAACTATGAACATCACGCTGCGCAATAGCAAGAAATAATATATCGTTACTTCGGTTTCAGCATCGTTATGGTCACTTTAGTTGATAAATAGCCGTTAAAACTGCTGGCGCGAGATTGGTTAAAAACTCAAACTTTCCTCTTGAACACATCAGCCAAAAGAAAAAAGCTCAAGAAATATCTCTCTTGAGCTTTTCAATTCACCTCAATTGAGGTGCTTCTAACAACCTATTGTATTAGGAATTCTCCGCTTCAACATACGCAATCGGCGTACGATCCACCACATCTTTTTGGGTTAACGCACTCACGATAATCAACGTGACGATATTTAACATAACAGCAATAATGCCAGGATTAATCGCATAGATGCTAATCTTGCCGAAATACATCACGAATACTGCGATAATGCCGACAACGATCCCTGCCATAATGCCTTTTGCCGTTGCTCGTTTAAAGAAAATCACTGCAAAAATTCCCGGTACGATCTGACTAAATCCGCCATATGCCGTACTAATTAAATTGAGCATCAAGCTTGGCAACGCAACCGTGATAATCATCGAGATTACAAGATAAATTAAAACACTGGTTTGTGAATAACGACGCTGAGATTTCTCCGGCACGTTGGGAATAATGTTACGCACAATCAATCCCGCGACCGCCAATGAAATGACCGATAACAGTAAGAATCCTGAAAGTGCCGCACCCGCAGCGATAAAGCCAATCACCCATGAAGGAAGCAGATCAATCGCCGAAACAATAAAGGTATGGTTCGGTTTATCCGCTAAATTTGGCAAGTAGATCATTGCATAATAAGATGTCGCAATTAAGAAAGGGAACATCAACATATAAAGCGGCATATAACGCTGGGCTTTCTGAATCGTTTTCTCTGATTTACTAGTAAATACCACGGTAATCAAATGCGGCAAACAGTAGAAAGTAATCGATTGCAAAATAATCGTCGAGATCGCAAAGTTAATCTCTGAACCATTTTGGAATTTCAAAATCGCCCCTTTCTCTTTCGCGCCTAAGAATAGTGGCTCTACACCGCCCATCTTTTTATAAACCGCAATCCCGACCACGACAATTGCCGCAAAGAGAATGATATCTTTAAAGATCGAAATCAATGCTGGCGAACGTACACCAGAAACCGAGATATAGATATAAGCAATCGCACCCGCAATAATCACCGCAATATAAGGCGGAATATCGTAGCCAAGTGCATTGAGCGTCACGATTAATCCTTCAAACTGCAACTGCGCCCATGGAACCAAGAACATCAACAGAACAACGGCAACCACAAGCTCTAATTTACGACTAGAAAAATGCGATTTAAAGATATCTGCTGCGGTTAATGCATTATAGCGATGCCCTGCGCGCCAAATGAGTGGCGAGATAAAATATCCAAAGGAGTAAGAAAGCACAATATAGGCTAAAAACCAGATTCCGTAACTAAAACCGCCGGCATAAACACCGCCGGGGAAACCAATAATCGTCCCAATTCCATAGATCTCACCAACCGCTAAGAAGAATAGGATCATCACACTAAATGATCGGCCACCGACAAGGTAATCACCAACACTCTGTTTATTCGATTGCCGACCGGCATAGAAAGCGATTCCGAGCGTAAAGAGAATGATTGCCGCAAAAATAAAGATTGAAATCGACATACTTATTCCTCCTTCGCTGCAACAGTTTTATCATCTCTATCGAACAAGAACCAAGCGAGTGAGAGACAGATCGTTGTTAAGAAAAACCACATAAACAGCCAAAAATAGAGAATCGGAAATCCGAAAACCATTTTTTCTGAATAGCGAAAGAAATAAATACCACTGAATATTCCAAAATATGGAATTACAACACTAAGAATAAAGCTATAAAGCCTTCTTTTAGCCATACCAATCCTCCTTGGATGATGTTGCATTGAGACGCAAGTTGTCGTTATTATTTTTTGTAATGTTTATCTGTTTTCAAGTTGAGATAACCTTTCAACTTGAAAAACTGGACTGACCAGTTGTTTTTCATATTTCATTATTTCCCTAATGATGTCAAATATTCTCGATTAGAGATTTTTTTGAAAATGGGAAACTATAAGAGAATATCGAAGAATCCCTCATATTATAAAGATTGAAATCGTGCAGATTTTTAGCAATTGTCTTATAATTAGCCTAAAAACAGTGATGTAAAAAGAATATTAAAAGGCTTAAAATACGATAACCTTTTAAAATTAAAGGCATTTATGAACTTATTTGAAAGCACCAAAGAACCCAAACTCTACCAACAAATTGCGACAAAGATCGCCGAGCAGATCCGAAACAGAGAATATCTGCCGAGCGAACGCTTACCTTCTGAAAGAATGCTGGCTGAACAGCTCAATATCAGCCGAGCGACGGTTCGTGAAGCCATTATCGCCTTAGAAATCTTAGGCTATGTGGAAATCAGAATGGGTGCTGGAATTTATGTGCTTGATTCCCCGATGCTACATGCTGATATCAACATCGAAACCTCCACTAGAAACGAAGTCACACCCAATGAATTCATTGAAATTCGCTTATTGGTGGAACCGGAATTTACCGAAATCGCCACGATTAATGCAACACGAGCAGATCTCGAATCGTTCAAAAAACTGCAAGCGGCAACCGAGCGAATTAATAGCTTAAAAGATCACTACTATTTTGATAAAAAATTCCATCTATTGATTGCAGAATCCACTAAAAATCCTCTTGCTCGCAATATCATGAAGCAAATTTGGGAAAGTGCAGAACAGAGCCAAATTCCCACAAACTTCAATAAACATTACGTAACAAAGCGCACTTGGGATCTTTCGGTTCAAGAACACAAAGAGATCATTAATGCGATTTTAGCGCGCGACCCAAAACTCGCACGACATATGATGTATAAGCACTTGGTCGGTGTTCTCCTTCGCTTGCATTAATCTTTTTTAAAGCAATTTTAAAAACAAAAGTTGCCAATTTTTAAAATTGTTGCCAATATCATAGTGGTCTGACCAAAGTTTAGATTTTTGGATATTGGAGAAAATAACAATGAAAAGAAATGGTGGAAAAATTTTAATGCAGCAACTCGCCAATCATGGCGTGAAGAGAATCTTCATGGTTCCTGGCGAGAGCTATCTTCCTTGTATTGATGCGCTCAACGATTTTAAACAGATCGATCCGATCGTGTGCCGCCAAGAGAGCGGCGCGGCGTATATGGCAGAAGCTTACGGCAAGCTGACCGGCGAGCCTGGCATCTGTTTTGTCACACGCGGACCTGGCGCAACCAATGCAAGCATCGGCGTTCATACCGCATTTCAAGACTCAACACCGATGATTCTATTCGTCGGTCAAGTGGGCGGCGATATCTACGATAAGGAAGCTTTCCAAGAGATCGATTATGTGAGCATGTTCTCAAAAGTTGCCAAATGGGTGGTGCAAATTAATAAAACAGAACGTATTCCTGAATATATCTCACGTGCATTTCATATTGCCACAAGCGGTCGCCCAGGTCCTGTTGTTATCGCTTTGCCAGAAGATACTTTATGGGGCGAAGCCGATGTTGCAGATATCGCGAAATATGTACCAGTAAAATCATATCCACATCCGCAAGATCTCGATAGATTACAATCGCTGATTGAAAACGCCGAAAAACCATTACTTGTTGTCGGTGGTAGCCGTTGGTCAGAAGAAGCGGTGCAAAATATTCAAGACTTTGCCGATAAATTCCAGCTGCCTGTTACATGTTCATGGCGCCGATTAGAGTGTTTTAATCATCATCATCCTAATTTTGCCGGCCATATGGGCTGGGGAATGAGTGAATCATTGCGTCAAAATATCAAAGATGCAGATCTCGTCATCGCACTTGGCACAAGATTAGGGGAAGAAACTACAGAAATCTATACGGCGATTGAGAGCCCAACACCAAATCAAAAGCTCGTCCATATTCATCCATCACCTAGCGAACTCAATAGCGTGTTTGATACGGAAATGTCGATTGCAACATCTGTTAAAGACTTCGCAACTGCGGCAGCAACGCTCTCTCCGACAAAAACACTCACTAGAGAAAATTGGGTGAAAAAGCTGCGTGATGAGCATTTAGAAACGCTCAAACCATTACCCAGTAATGGCGAGCTGAGCCTTGATAATCTCTCCGCACAGATGAATGAACTATTACCGGAAGATTTCTGTATCACGGTAGGTGCCGGCAACTATGCGCTCTATCCGCATCGTTATATTCAATTTAATGGCTTAACATCGAGCCTTGCGCCAACCGTTGGTTCCATGGGTTATGGTTTGCCGGCAGCGATCTCTTGTAAGCTTGAACATCCGGAGAAAACCGTGGTTTGCTACGCCGGTGATGGTTGTTTCCAAATGAACTTACAAGAACTTGGCGTTGCTCTACAATACAATCTTGGCATTGTCGTTCTCGTCTTTAATAACGGCATTTGGGGAACCATTCGCTCGCATCAAGAGCGTGAATTCCCAGGAAGAACCATTGCGCTCGATTTTGTCAATCCAAGTTTCACAACGCTCTGCGAAAGCTACGAAGGCTACGGCGAAGTGGTTGATAAAACAGAAGATTTCAAAGCGGCATTTGAACGCGCATTAGCCTTTGCGAACGAACATAATCGCCCTGCATTACTAGAGATTCGTTACGATTCCAACAACATTGCGCCCGGCGAAACTTTAATGGAAATCCGCGAGCAATCTCTCGGAGCACATAAAGCTTAAATCCTCAGATTTTTAGCACCATTTACCGATTCCTCCACCCTCTATCGGTAAATACTAAAAAAAGCGAGATACATTCCTTCCGTATCTCGCTTTTTCTTATTTCTATACCTTTAAATTTTAATCCTTAAAATCAGTCATCTCACTATTCATTATCAAGGGCAAAATTCACGGCGCTCATCGCATGAATTAATGTCGTATCAAAAATTGGAACCGTAAACTCTACATCACCAATCAACATTGTAATCTCGGTACAACCTAAAATCACACCTTGAGCGCCGGCATTAATTGCCTTCTCAACAATGTCACAATATGTCGCTTTTGAGATTTCATTCACAACACCTAAACAGAGCTCTTGATAGATAATATCGTGAACCTTTTTTCGATCTTCATCATGAGGAATCATCACTTCTATCCCTCGCTGTTGCAAACGAGATTTATAAAAATCTTGCTCCATCGTAAATGCCGTTCCAAGTAGTAAAACAGATTCAATGCCGGCATTTAAAATCTCATCAGCTGTCGCATCTGCAATATGAATGAAGGGAATCTTAATATTCGCTTCAATCTCTTTCGCCAATTTATGCATCGTATTCGTACAGAGCACCACACAATCAGCACCGCCCTTTTCAAGCTCACCGGCAACTTCTGCAAGATAATGCCCCGCCTTTTCCCACTCGCCATTTCGCTGCATCAGCTCAATCTCAGCAAAATCGACGCTATTAATCAACGTCTTCGCCGAATGTAAACCACCCAATCGCTTCTGCACTTCACGATTGATCCATTGAAAATAGAGCGTTGTCGATTCCCAACTCATCCCCCCAATTAAGCCGATTTTTTTCATGTTTTTTTCCTCTTCTATATTAAAAAACATTCACCATTAATTGCTGGCGCACGATTAATAAAAGCATGCAAATATTCTCTCCAGCCCTATATCAACTTTAAAAGAAAGTTTTAATAAGCTTCTTTAAAAACTATTCAAAGATATTTTTATCACGATCAATAAAAAAGCGCATCACCTTAATAGATGTGCGCTTCCTCAAATATCGCTATTTCATCAAAAACTACCAATCTTTTGGCTCATAATTGAGATCAATAAAGAGCTGATCTTTCTCTTTTTTCGTGAGATAACGCCATTCTCCAACCGGCATTCTGCCAAGCTCGATATTCATGATGCGTAATCTTTTTAGTTCTGTAACCGTGAATCCCATCGTTTCTGTCATTCGGCGAATTTGACGATTCAGCCCTTGCATCAAGATAATATTAAATTGATGTGTGCCAATTTGGGTCACTTTACACGGCAATGTTGTCGTTCCAAGGATATTCACGCCGGATGACATTTTCTCGATAAACTCATCCGTAATTGGGCGATCCACTGTGACGATATACTCTTTCTCATGCTTGTTTTCAGAACGAAGAATCTCATTGACGATATCGCCGTCATCCGTCATTAAAATTAAGCCTTCGGAATCTTTATCTAAACGACCGACATGGAAAATACGGGTTGGATATCCCATGAAATCAACGATATTCCCTTTAACACCCTTTTCCGTCGTACTCGTAATACCAACCGGCTTATTGAGCGCAATATAAACATAGCTCTGCGCACTTGCTGCATGAATTTGCGCGCCATCCACAAGCACTTTATCACCACGTTCAACCTGATCCCCGATTTTCGCTTTTCGCCCATTAATACGCACACGACCAGCTTCAATCAACTTGTCCGCACCACGTCTTGATGCTCGACCAGAATCACTAATAAACTTGTTTAATCGCATACTACTCATGTTTG
>DXHP01000174.1 GCA_019113305.1 Candidatus Ignatzschineria merdigallinarum
AAAGGCGTTCATTATCGCCATCAAAGGCGAGTGTGATCATGCTCATTCGTTTTTTAACTATCCTTATGCATTAATGATTTAAAATATTCAATAACTCTACATTATGAGTCCGATTGACTCAAGAAGTAGTGCTATAATAACGACAATTTTGGGGCTAATTCCGATAATACAAGCCTTGCGCACAAATTAAAGTATGAGGTTGCATGTGAAACTTGAACATAATCTATTGATTCAGGGACTTATTGAGCTGAAATGGATGTCGAAAGAAGCCGTTCCCCTTCTATCCACCAAAATGTATGAAGCGGAAGTATCGACCGTTGGTAAATTGCGTGCGCATGGTTTAACGAGCGAAGCGATTTTTGAAGCAGCGATTTATGCCAATAAAACTGCTGAGAATCCGCTGCCAGTTATTGATTTAACATTGATGAAACCGATGGCAGATTTTGATTTCTCTACTTTTGCATCGCTCGATGAGATGCTGGCGCAATTTGTGATGCCGATTATGCAGTTAGGTGATCGCTTGATTGTCGCAACCGCAGATCCTTCGAATGCCAAGTTTTTTGATGTTCTAGCGCTTCGTTCACTTTTTCAATTGGAATATTGGATTGCAGGAAGTGATGCGATTAAAGCGGCATTATTAGCAAAGAGTATTGCGCCTGTTAAAACGCCGGCAACCAATAGCGTGATGGCTCAAGCAGATCATCCCACAGAAGTTGCAACAGCTGTCATGTCAGAAGCACCGATAATAGCGAACGGACGTATTGAGCCAACATTGAATATGATGCCGGAAGAAGCGAGCGATTCTCCGGCAATTGGATCTACTGAAGAGATCGTAGATTCAGCGCTAGAATCAGATAATACAGCGGTTTCATCCGAAGCAACAACGATTGTTCGTGATGAGGATTTTGCCGACAGTGATTATTTAGATGCAGAAACGGTGCGTTATATTGATACCGAACTTGAGGATGAGATCGTTGGTGAGTTAGATGATGAACTTAACAGCACGGATGATTCAAACGATCGCTTTGCTTTATTGCAAGATTCTGCGCTTGATGTCGATGAACTTGAATCAAAGTCACAAGCTGAAGAAGGTCAGAATTCAGTAGAAGAATTTGTGTCAGATATGGATGCTGCAGAAGTAGAATTGCTGAATCAGCACGTGATTTCTAGCAAATCCATTGAGACTGAGGATTTTGATACGATTGATGAGCTCGAAGAAGTTGAAAGAGATGAAGAGATTGGCATCATCGGTGATTATGGCGGCAATCATCAGGTTGAAGCGATAGATGTTTCGCAAAGCTCGGCAATGATGTTACGAGAAGTTCTAGATGAAGTAGCAACGCCGGCAAAATCTGCGCCAGAAGCGGATGATATTATTGAGTATATTAACTATATTTTACTGGATGCAATCACACAAAAAGCATCGGATATCCATTTTGAACCTTATGAATCGAGTTTCCGCATTCGTTTTAGAATCGATGGTATTCTTCATAAAGTCTATGTTGTGCCGGAACAATATCGTCATGCGATTGCGGCTCGCTTAAAAGTGATGGCGGAGCTCGATATCGCCGAAAAACGTCTGCCGCAAGATGGGCATATTACGATCTGTTTAGATGAGAACGGCGAAGATGATAATGTTGATGCGCGTATCTCCGTTATCCCAACGCTTTGGGGGGAAAAAGTGGTAATTCGTCTGCTTGATCGCTCAGAGATGAACTTCTCATTAACGAAATTGGGTTTAAATCAGAATCAGAAGTATCAGCTGCAATCAGCAATAGAGCGTTCGCAAGGTTTAGTACTAGTAACAGGCCCGACAGGATCAGGAAAAACAGTGACTCTTTACGCTTGTTTGAATCACCTCAATGAAGCTTCGAAGAATATTGCCACGGTAGAAGATCCCGTTGAAATTAATTTAGAAGGGATTAATCAATTACAGGTTCACCCGAAAATCGGTTTAACCTTTGCCGAAGCGCTGCGAGCATTTTTGCGACAAGATCCGGATGTGTTAATGGTGGGAGAAATTCGGGATTATGAAACTGCCGATATCACGATGAAAGCGGCGCAAACAGGGCATTTAGTCTTATCAACGCTTCATACTAATTCTGCGGTTGAATCGCTGGTTCGTTTAAAGAATATGGGTGTTGAATCTTATAATATTGCCTCAACGGTGAAGCTAGTAATTGCGCAGCGCTTAGTACGCGAGCTTTGTCATTGTAAGGAGGAGGATATTGTAGATTCAGGCTATTTAGAAACATTAGGATTTACGCCGCAACAAGCTGCAAGTAAGTTCTATAAAGCAAGTAGCTGTTCAGAGTGCCACGATGGTTATCGTGGTCGAATTGCAATATTTGAAGTGATGCCAATTTCTAAACGAATGGAACAGATGATGTTAGAATCCGCGCCTGCAATGGAGATTCGTCAACAGGCAGAACGAGAAGGTGTGAAGAGTTTACGCCAATCGGGTATTGAAAAAGTGATGGAAGGACGAACATCGCTAGAAGAGATTTTACGTGTGACTACTGAGTAATTAAAAAGTAAAAAATAAGACATAAGTAATAGAAAATTTAATAGAGAAATAGATGAAAGAAACAAAAACCGTAATGACGCAATATCGCTTAGATCAGTTTTTGCAGTTAGCATTAGGGATTTCGCGAAAAGAGGCGGGAAAAGCGATTCGAAATCGTTGGGTGAATGTGAATGATACGCTTGTTACGCAGCGAGATTTCAAAGTGACTGAAAATGACAAAATCGAAGTAGATGATGAAGTGATTACTTATAGTGATCGAAAGCGTTATTTTATGCTGCATAAGCCGGCGGGTTATGTCTCAAGCCATCGCCATGATGGACATATCTCTCTATTTCGTCTGTTTGACGAAGATGAAGATGTGGAAACCTTACATATTGCCGGCAGATTAGATGCAGATACGACAGGAGTGGTATTGATTACTGATGATGGGCAATGGTCACATCGTATTATGCGCCCCGGTCGAAATGGGGATGAAGAGAGCGATGTGGTAAAAGTTTATGAAATTAACCTCGCGCGTGAAATGACCGATGAGATGATTGTGCAATTAGAACATGGCGTTGAGCTTCGAGGTGATGATTTGCCGACAAAGCCGGCAATTGTCGAGCGATTATCAGCGAAAGAGATTCGCTTGACGATTACAGAAGGCCGTTATCATCAAGTTAAAAGAATGTTGGCCGCCGTTGGCAATCATGTTGAAAGTCTACATCGGGCACAAGTTGGGCATTTAACATTAGATGGATTACATGAAGGCGAATATCGCGCTTTAACAGATGAAGAGATAGAAGGATTTTAAGATGGCAGAAGCAAGTAACGCACTATTTCGTGATAGTGAGCTTATTAATAGCGGAAAGGGATTACTCATTGCGGATGAAAGTTTTGATCTTTCTGGAGTGAGTGCAAAAGAGAATATTCGTTATATTACCAATCGCAAAGATATTGATAATCGACTTCAGGAAATTGGCTTTAGCGGTAATTTGAGTGATTTTGAACTGGAAGATGCGCCGGATAATCACTTTGATTTTATTTTATTTCGCTTAAATAAATCGAAGGTATTGACGAATTATCTATTAGTGCAAGCCAATCGAATTTTGAAAGCTGGTGGAAGTTTAATTTTAACCGGTAATAACAAAGAAGGTATAAAGAGCGTCATTAAACATGCCGAGAAGATGGGCGGGTTAGTGGAACTTGAGTTATTAGGTAAAGGATTACGCTATGCACGTATTGAAAAACGTGCTGGCGGTGAAATTGATCTTGATGGTGAGGAGTATCGCCAATTTGTGGTGATTGAGGATTCTGCACAGGAGATCGAGTTTGTCAGTAAACCTGGCATTTACGGTTACAAAAAGATTGATGATGGCAGTCTGTTTTTAGCAGAAACACTCAATAAAGATAAGTTTGCATTAGAAGGTAAAGTACTGGATTTAGGCTGCGGTTATGGTTATTTAGCGGCATCGGTGGGAAAAAATCCCAAGATTGAGTCGCTTGTGGCAACAGATTGCAATGTCGCTTCAGTAATGCTTTGTCAGCATAATTTACAAGAGCTGGGTATTGAGGCTTTAGTGACGCTTGATGATTGTGGTTCAGAGCTGGAAGATCGGTCATTTGATAGAATTATCTGTAATCCGCCATTTCATCAAGGGTTTGGTACATCTCAAGATTTGACGATTAAGTTTGTGCAAAATACCAAGCGACTTTTAAGAAGAAAAGGAATTGCATATTTTGTGGTGAATCGTTTTATTGCCATTGAACAAGTCTGTTACGATCAATATGTAAAATGTACTGAGTTAGCCGGCAATCCACAGTTTAAGATCTTAAAATTAGAACGTATTAAGTAAGGAAAAAATGATGACAATGACCTTGGGCGAAGCCCTTAATTTACGTGCGGATCTTCAAACAAAAATTATGCAATTGACGGCGCGTTTAATGGAAAATGTGAAAGTTCAAGAGGGCGATACGCCGGCATTGGCACCACAAGATCTTCGTCAGGAGCTTTTTGTCGCGATCGATACTTTAGGAAAATTGGTTGCGAGAATTAATCAGACTAATAATCTTACAGCGATCAATGCTGATCAGAAGTTAGTGGATGCATTGATTGAGCGTGAGAACCTGATGAAAAAACGTAGTGTGATTCAGCAGATGATCGAAAAAGCCTCTAGTAATGAAAATCGTTACAGTATGTCAGAAATTAAATTTGTCAGTATCGTTGATGTCGCGGTTTTGCAGAAGGAATATGATCTATTGTCAAAGCAGTGGCGAGAGCTCGATAATAAGATTCAGGGAATTAATTGGATTACGGCATTGATTTAGTTACAATCATATCCGGCAAGATAGAGAAGGCGAGTGTAAAACAACCCAACTGTAGCGCTAACAACGCAATTCCTTAACGATGAATGTTAAGAACAGTTTACTCAACAGCAATGCTGTAGAACGGTTAAAAAATATCATTTACTACCACGCACTGATTCTCTATTAGGGTGGGATTGGGGAAATCCTCAGTATTTTATAAATGCTGAGGATTTTTTATAAGATCGTTAAAAACGCATGAAGATAGAATTGTTTGAGCAGTGATTATTGTGTGGAAATTTTGAATGTAGATATGAAAAAAGTGATTTTATAATAGCCTTTCGTTACAGGAACCTTGAAAAATCGGGAATAATAGATCAGAGGAAAATGGTATGCCGTTAGAGATAGAGAAATATGTAAAGCTTTGGAGGTTAACGGCGCTATCAGAACCCATGATGACTGCAACGAGTATATTGCAAAAGGTCTGGGATGAAAGTGGGGATATCCGCATGTTAAAAGTTACAGCGGATGCTGATGAGATGCGGGGAATTGATCAGTTAAAAGTGTGGTCGGCGTTTCAAAATTCGGCTGTGGCGCATGTTTTTAAAGAAGATTATCATGCAGTTTTACTGGAATATGCGCAAGGTAGTCGTTCTTTATTACCGGCAGCGTTACATAAGGTTACTCACTTACAATCCTCTAAAAAGTTAGCGCATATCGTTTATCAGCTGCATCAAACAGTGCCAGAAGTTTTTTGCGGTTTACGGACATTGGAGAATGTTCTGGATGGCTTGTTATTGGGAGTATTTGATTCCCAGTTATTACAGAAAGCTCAAAATATTGCTAAAGAGCTTTTAATATCATCAACTAGTAATGTCCCGCTTCATGGTGATGCTCATCACAATAATATGCTCTATTTTTCAGGGAATCAGCTTCGAGCGATTGATCCTAAAGGATTTCAGGGTGAGCATTATTTTGATTATTTACCGATATTTATCAATCCTGATTTAGGCGATATTCGAATGGATAAGAGCCTTTTTGAGGAGAAATTACAATGGCTTTGTCATCACCGATCATTTTTACTTGAAAGAATGCGTTTAATGCAATGGATCTTTGTAGGTGCGGCTTTATCAGTAGTTTGGTTTTTAGAAGATCAGTTTTTATATGAAGCTGATCAGCAGCTACGATTATTACAATGGATTATTGATGAAGGTTTGTTATGAATTATTTGAAAGTTATTTTAAATCAATATTGTGATAACTTTTAATTGTTTAGTGATGTCATTTAATGGTTGATTTTATATATTTTAGTATAGTATTAGTAAATCCTAGTTAGTAATCGTAGGAATAGTGACTTTTATCATTGTACAAAGGAATAATATCATGAGTATTTTTGGCAGTATTATGAAAGGGATTTTCCCAAAAGCTGAAGCAACAACATTAGATAATGTGGATTTACAAGATGATGTAGCAGTTGCTGAAGTGCTGCAAGAAACCGTAAAAGACGTTGATGTTGCTGCGATTTTAACGGCTTTAGAGGCAAAATCTGGGCAGAAATTAAACTGGAAAACATCGATTGTCGATTTAATGAAATTACTTGGTTTGGATAGTAGCTTAAGCGCTCGTAAAGCGCTTGCACAAGAGCTAAATTATGAGGGAGATATGAGTGATTCAGCCACTATGAATATTTGGTTGCATAAACAAATCATGACAATGATTGCAAAAAATGGTGGAGTTTTGCCGGCTGATTTACAGTAGGAATTACGGAATGAGTTCTGTAATTATTAGAAAAGCTGATTGATAGGCTTTACGATAACGAAAGGTCTGTAAGGTACAAAACATAGATCCCTGTTGATTATTTTATTGTTTTGTTCTGACAAAAAAAGAGCCCGGAGATAAACTCGCGGGCTTTTAATTTACTTACTTCAAAATCAGTTTCTAGATCTCACTAGAACCCTGATTGGGTTACTTCTTAGGACCAACTTTTGCAAGTTCAGCACCTAATTCAGTGTCTGTGTATTTGTCGAAGTTATCATTGAAAAGGTCAGCTAATTTTTCTGCTTTTTCAGTCCACTCAGCTGCTTGCGCATATGTTGAACGTGGGTCTAAAATTGAAGCATCAACGTTAGCGATTGCTTTTGGAACTTCAAGATTGAAGATTGGAACGATTTCTGTCTCTTCTTTATCGATATCGCCGCTTAAGATTGCGTTGATAATGTTACGAGTATCTTTTAATGAGATACGTTTACCAGTTCCATTCCAACCTGTGTTTACGAGGTAAGCTGTTGCGCCTGATTCTTGCATGCGTTTAACAAGCACTTCCGCGTATTGTGTTGGGTGGAGAAGCAAGAACGCTGCACCGAAACATGCTGAGAATGTTGGTGTTGGTTCAGTAATACCACGCTCTGTACCTGCAAGTTTCGATGTGAAACCTGAGAGGAAGTAGTATTGCATTTGCTCTGGCGTTAATTTTGATACTGGTGGAATGACCCCGAAAGCATCCGCTGTTAAGAAGATGACTTTCTTCGCAGGACCTGCTTTAGAGATTGGTTCTACGATGTTATCGATATGATAAATTGGGTATGAAACACGTGTGTTTTCAGTTTTTGAACCGTCATTAAAGTCAACAGTACCATCTTCTTTAATTACTACGTTTTCAAGAAGTGCATCGCGACGGATTGCGCCGTAGATTTCTGGTTCTTGTTCTTGTGAAAGGTTGATTGTTTTCGCATAACAACCGCCTTCGAAGTTGAATACGCCATCATCATCCCAACCGTGCTCGTCATCACCGATTAATTGACGATTTGGATCTGTTGAGAGCGTTGTTTTACCTGTTCCTGAAAGACCGAAGAAGATCGCTGTTTCGCCGTCTTTACCAACGTTCGCAGAGCAGTGCATTGATGCGATGCCTTTGAGTGGTAAAAGGTAGTTCATTACTGAGAAAAGACCTTTCTTCATTTCACCGCCGTACCAAGTACCGCCGATCAATTGCATATTTTCAGTTAAGTTAAATGCTACGAAAGTTTCTGAGTTTAAGCCCATCTCTTTGTAGTTTTTGTTGGATGTTTTTGCGCCATTTAACACTGTGAAGTCTGGCTTAAAGTTTTTGAGCTCTTCTTCAGTTGGACGAATAAACATGTTTTTAACAAAGTGCGCCTGCCATGCAACTTCTGTTACAAAACGTACTGCTAAACGAGTTTCAGCATTCGCACCACAGAAACCGTCGATGACGAAAAGACGTTTGTTTGATAATTGTGTTAAAACGAGATCTTTAAGCTCAGTCCAAACTTCTTGGGTAATCGCTTTGTTATCGTTTTTACCTTTACCTGAATCTGCCCACCAAACAGTATCTTGAGTAGTTTCATCACGTACGATGTATTTATCTTTAGGAGAACGACCTGTATAGATTCCAGTATCTACGCCGACCGCGCCAAGAGTTGTAACTGTACCTTTGTCATAACCTTCTAGGCCTGGTTTTGTCTCTTCTTCAAAAAGAACATCATAGCTTGGGTTGTATAAGATTTCTGTTGCGGTGATACCTTGTGCTTTTAGATCATCAATAATCTGTTGTGACATGTCTCTCGTTTCCTAAAAATTTAATCAAAAAATAAACACACACTGTTTACGTGGGAAGTATGATAACTAATAAACTACAAAAATACTACAAAAAAATGGTTAAATTTAAAGCGCTTCTTTAAACTTATTGATTTTATTGTTAAGTTTGCCTAGGAAGCTCTCCCAAAGGCGCTGGAATATTCCAGTTTTTTCAACATCTTTCAAAGCGACAACCGGAAAGCTATAAAGAAGGTGGTTGTCGATATAAAACTCTAAATTACCAACTTGTTCGCCTTTTTGAACGGGGGCTTCTAATCCTGCGTTAACTTGAATTTGTGCTTTTAAGTTATCGTATTGAATGCGGGGAAGCGTTGCTGTAATGCTGTCGCTGACGCCAACAGGAACTGTTTTATCAATACCATGAAGGATGTTTGCGCGCGCGATGACCTCATTGGCCTCATAGATTTTTTTACGATCAAAATTTTGGAAAGCAAAATTGATCAGCTCGCGGGAGACGCGTTGGCGATAGGCTTCATTGTCAGCACCCATCACAACAACGATGATTCTAAAGCCATTACGCTCAGCACTTGATGCGAGGTTATAACCGGCTCTATCCGTATGACCTGTTTTAATACCATCTACTGAAGGATCTTCCCAAAGCAGCGTATTACGGTTGTTCTGTTTGATATTATTCCAAGTAAAACTCTTTTGAGAATAGAATTTATAGTGCTCAGGGAAGTTCTTAATGAGTGCTCGTGATAAAACGGCTAAGTCGAAAGCAGTTGTGACATGTTCTGGGTCTGGAAGTCCACTTGCATTTTTAAAGTGGCTATCCTTCATGCCAAGTTCCGCTGCTTTTTCATTCATTTTGACAGAGAACGACTCTTCTGAAAAAGTAAGGTGCTCAGCAAGTGCAACCGCTGCATCATTGCCTGATTGAATGATGAGACCTTGCAATAAATCATTGACAGAAACTAAAGTTCCTTCTTCTACAAACATTCGTGATCCGCTCATGCTGCGTGCTTTTGATGAGATTAAAACCTTATCACTTGCGTGGATGGTTCCTTTTTGTAAAGCATCCGCGAGTACGTAATCTGTCATCACTTTAGTGATACTTGCCGGCTCGAGTAACATTTTACTGTTAGACTCCGCAAGAATAGCGCCTGTTTCATAATCCATAATAATCCATGATTTTACGGCATATTCTGGAAGCTGAAGCGTCGATGGTGATTGTGCAAAGCTAAGTGATACGGAAGTAACCGCAACGGCACAAATAGTGAGAATTTTTTTAAACATAGTTTTTGTCATCTTTAGAAATGGATAATGGTGGTTGAAACAGGTAATGAGAATGCTGCATTTCCTGCTTCTTCACGACTATTATATTGACCGATATAAACACGATATAACCCATTATCATACTTGACTTGAGTGGGTTGTTGCAGTCTATTTGTCATATTTTGTTGGAAGTTGCGTGCATTTTGTTCACTTCCAAACGAACCTAATTGAATATGATAATTAGCGTTACTATTTATCCCAACGGTTGAATGGGGTGTTTGTTGAGAGTAACTACTGTTGATGAATTCTTGGCTTGTTGGCGCTTGATCAAAATACTGCCGTTCTATAATCGTTTCATTATTTTGTGATGGTTGATGAGCAGATTCTGTAGTTGTAGGTATTACTGTTGGTGTTGTTGTAATAGCCGATTTTGCTTCTGTTCGGGGATTATTACGAGGTTTTTTATTGGGATCTAAATATTGATGCGGACCAATGGCCTCAACAATCACTGGTGCTGTTCCTTTTTGAACGACATCTAGTTCCTTTGCCGCAGCATAAGAGAGATCGATAATCCGCCCTTTAACGAATGGACCGCGATCATTCACCATTACGGTAATCGATTTATTGGTATCAGTATTGGTAACGGTGACAAAGCTGGGGATTGGTAACGTTTTATGAGCAGCTGTATAGGCATGCATATCGTATGGCGTTCCGCTTGATGTCGGTTTGCCGTGAAACTTATCTCCATACCAAGAAGCCATTCCTTGTTCTTTATAGCCTTTGGTTGTTGGTAATAGATAATAGGTTTTGCCAAAAACGACATAACTCGCAGGATTGCCGGATTTACTTAAGGGTAAATCTTGAGGTGTAGCGCCTTTGCCGTTGAATCGCGCTTGTTTTCTAGAAGAGCTTGCACTCGAACAGCTAGCAATCACGAAGATTGCTAGTGTGCAGATGAGAAGTTTATTAGGCGTTTTAATAGCCATTAACGAACTCCTTTTTTGATTGCCTCTGATACTTGGAATACTGCTAATGCATAAAGTTTAGAGCTGTTATAGCGAGTAATTGCATAGAAGTTACGATATCCGATCCACCACTCATCGACTTTAGGACTACTTGTCACTTCGAATTCAAAAAGTGTTACTCTAGCAGATGGATCATCATTGGTGATAATGCCGGCATTTTTAAGTTGTGCAACAGTTTCTTTCGGTGGTGTTAAACGACCCGTTTGTTTGAGCGCCTGGTAAGCATTATTGGTGCTACTAACTGCAACTTGTTCGGCAATTTTTGCGCCACTAACCCATCCTGCTTTCATGAGGTAATTACCAACTGAGCCGATAGCATCGACGGGATTGTTCCAGAGATCACGTTTACCATCACCATCAAAGTCTACGGCATAGGCTAAATAACTGGATGGCATAAATTGTGGGTAACCCATTGCGCCGGCATAAGACCCTTTGTAGCTAAATGGATCGCCGCCATTTTCATTGAGGATTTTGAAGAAGCTTGCAAGTTCTCCTGAGAAGAATGCCGCGCGTCTAGGATAATCAAATGCCAATGTGGAGAGCGCATCAACCACTTTCCATGATCCTCGGTTTTGTCCATATCCTGTTTCAACACCAATAATGGCTGCGATGACGAAACGGTCAACGCCGTAGATCTCTTCAGCGCGAATAAAGTCGCTCTCATATTGGTTATAGAATTTAATACCATCATTGATGCGTTTATCCGTCATGAAAATAGGGCGATATTTCCCCCAATTCATAACGCCTTCTGCAGGGCGATTCATGGCTTCTACAATTTTAGGTTGTAATTTGGTGTGATTAAGAACATCAGTCATCCATTGTGGATCAAGATTTTGTTCACGGCTCACTTTTTGAATAAATGCTTGAACATCTGTTCGCTCTGCTAATCCTGTACGATCAGCTTGTGTTTTTGGATCAACTTTAGCGGCAGGCTTTGCCGGCGCTGTTTGAATGCGAGCAGGTTCTGATGCTTGTGAGGCTGCGAGATTGCTTTGGCTTGAAACGTTTGAAGCGCAAGCAGTCATGGTCAATGCGCTAATAAGACCTAGGGTTAAAAGTCGTAATCTCATTTATTGAATCCTTTTAGTGATTGATGCGGGATGTGAGTAGATGTTCATCAATATACCAAAGGAGATAAATAGAGTCACAATCGCTGTACCTCCATAGCTCACAAAGGGAAGAGGAACACCTACAACCGGAAGAATACCGCTAACCATACCGGTATTTACAAATACATAGAAGAAGAATACCAAACTAATAGCCCCGCCGACTAGCTGAAAATAGCTATCGCGAGCATTTAGAGAAATGTAGAGTCCGCGCCAGATAATGAGTAGATAGCAGATAATAAGAAGCGAGGTGCCAATTAAACCAAACTCTTCACCGATAATCGCGTAAATAAAGTCAGTCGTGGCTTCCGGTAAGAACTGTAAGGAAACTTGAGTACTATTTTGCCAGCCTTTCCCGTAAATGCCGCCAGAGCCAATCGCAATTTTTGATTGAATGATTTGATAGCCTTTGCCTAGCGGATCTAGTTCAGGATTTAAGAAGGTGACGATACGATCTTTTTGATAGTTTTTCAGACCAAAAAACCACATGGAAGGGATCGCAATTGCCACGGAAACTGTCGCTATAAAGATATAGCGCCATTGAATGCCGCCGAGAAATAGTAATACAACGCCAGAGAAAAGAATAATAATGGCTGTGCCTAGATCAGGTTGCATAAAGATCAGCGCAAAAGGGATGCCGATAATCATGAGTGATCCAACAACATTCACGAAAGTGGGGGGGATATTAGTCTTATGTAGGTAATATGCTAGCATCATCGGAACCGCAAGTTTTGCGAGTTCTGAGGGTTGGAAGCGCATGATCTTGAGATCAATCCAGCGATGGGCGCCGTTACTTTCAACGCCGACAAATACAACGGCAAGTAAGAGTAGTAATGCAAATAAGTAAAATAGAGGTGTGAGCTGTTTGATTCTTTCAGGAGGAATGAAGGCAATAATGATCATGATGACAAAGCCACCGATAATCTTCATGGCTTGGGACATCACATAATCCATATTGTGATTAGAGGCACTATATAAGACGAGTAAGCTAAATAGTGTCACCATAAAGATTAAAAAGGTCAGAACGGTATCAAGATGAAAGAACGCCAAAAGACCTTTGGGTTTCACCTCTTCCGTATGATACAGCTCTTCATATCTCATGTTGAATCCTTATTGTTGAACCGTTGAGTGTCTGATCCTTTTGCAATTGGCCGGCACCTAAGCGAATATTCATTAAGCTCTTTAAAGAGGGAGAAGATGGCGCTTGGGGTTTTTCTTCTTCAGGAGCAGCATCATCTATAAATGGTATTGATTCCAGTTGGAGTTCCGGCAAAAGTAGATCATCGTTGGGCATAAATGTGGAAATTTCTTCGGCTTTAATGCGCGCTAAGGTCTCTTTGGCGAAAGGTGTATTAAAGTCTTTTAGCCATGCATCATAAACTTTTTTCGCAATGGGTGCGGCGACTCTTGATCCTGAACCGCCATTCTCCACAATAACAGCAATCGCGATTTTAGGTGCTTCTGCGGGCGCAAAGGCAACATACCATGCATGGTCATGATGTCGGCGATCTAAGTTTTTGGCGTCATATTTTGCGCCTTGCGCAATTGTTTTAACTTGCGCAGTACCAGTTTTTCCGGCAGTTACATAATCTGCAGATTTGGTTGTTCGCGCAGTACCTCTTGCGCCATGAACAACAGATACCATGCCATCTATTGCGGCATCCCAGTAGTGATCATCTTTGAGAATGATGGGGGAGATAGGTGTGGGAATCACAAATTCTTTTTGGTTAGACGGTGGCATGGCTGTTGCTCCCAAAATATGGGGTTCAAAAGCATCGCCACGCATGCCGACAATTGCCGTAGATTGTGCGATTTGTAGTGGAGTTGTTAACCAATAGCTTTGTCCAATTCCAGCGGTAATCGTATCGCCGGTATACCATGGTTGTTTGAAGCGTTGACGTTTATATTCTGGTGTTGGTGCAACACCCGCTGATTCGCCGATAAGGTCGACGTTCGTTTTGGTTCCCAACGCAAAAGGTTTGAGAAAATCCGTCATTGTTGTCACGCCCATATTATAGGCAAGTTCATAGAAGTAGACATCACAAGAGCGCTCTAAGGCTTTACGGAGATCAGAAGGTCCGTAATAGCCCATATCCCTAAATCGGTGATTATTGCCGGGAACAGAGAAATAGCCTTTACAGTTGATGATAGTCTTTTCGGTAATGAAGTCATTTTCCAGACCTGCTAAACCAATTTGAGGTTTGATTACAGATCCAGGAGGATAAAGCCCTTGCATCACACGATTGAGGAAAGGTGTTGAAGGATCAGTATTGAGTTCATTAAAATCTTTGTGCGTAATGCCGTCGACAAAAAGATTCGGGTCATAAGTGGGTTTAGAAACAAATGCAAGAATATCCCCACTTTGTGGATCAAGTGCGACGATAGCGCCGTCATAATCTTCAAGCGCTTCTTCTGCTAAGATTTGTAAGCGAAGATCAAGCGTTAAATAGATGTTTTTCCCAGGAATTGGGGGGACTTCACTAATTTTTCGTACTGTTCTACCTGATGAGCTAGCTTCGACTGTTTCAAAACCCATAGTACCGCGAAGGATGTTTTCAAAACTTTTCTCTGCTCCTCGTTTTCCGATATGCGTAATACCGCTATACTCATGCTCTAAGCCTTGCTCGGTGATTTCACGAATATCGCGCGTATCGACTCGTCCAACATAACCAATCGCATGAACCGCCCGATTTTTATGCGGGTAAATTCGTACGAGATTGGCGCGTAGATGGACGCCGTTGAGCTTGTGAAGATTGATCGCAATTTGGGCGGATTCATCTTCATTGAGCCCTTTCTTGAGAACGACGCTTTCTTGACGATTTGCACGGCGGTAAGCGCGTTCAAAGCGAGATAGCTCATCTTCACTAATGGGAAGAAGCTCGTTGATCGATGCTAAAACATTCTCTAGTGGTTCGGTGAGATCTTGTCTGATGATCTCCAAATTATACACGGGGACGTTTGTGGCAAGAATTTCGCCATTTCGGTCAAAAATTTGGCCGCGAGTAGGGGGTAATGGGAGAAGCTTGATGCGATTGTCATTCGATCTTGTTGTATAGAGATCGTGCTCGATCACTTGGAGATGAAAGAGTCTCACTATTAAAAATATAAGCCCAACTAACACTAAGAATGCGCCAATAAGAGAGCGCCCTAAAAATAGATTATTGGTAGATGGTTGCTTTTTTTGTGGTCTTTCTAGCATCTTTTGCTCACCTTTTATTTATCAGTGATACCAAAGATTTCACAGAGCTCGTTGAGGATGATATTGAGTATTGGCCAGAAAAGGCTGGAGACAATAATCGGCATAATCCAATGAATGAAGCTCGGGGTAGAATTTCCTAAAATACCATTCACCCAAATAGCAATCAGCGATTGGGCGGCAAAAACAATTGGGATAAGAATAGTTTGCTCTGGAAGCGTTAATGCTCTAACACGTGAATAGTAGCGTTTGATTAAATAGCAGAGAAGGGAAAAGGTAAAGGCGTGCAAGCCCCAGACAAATGATTTTGAAATATCTAACAGTAAGCCCGCAAACCATGCCGATCCAATACTAAATTGTGAGCGTAAACGAATTGCCCAAAAAAGCATCATCATTGTTGTCCAGTTTGGACGAATCGCTTCAAAAAAAGGCGGCATTGAAATCGTATCTAAAACGATGGAAACCCCAAATGTCATGAGAATAATGAGAGTGCGTTTAATCCAGTTCATGATCCCCTCCATTTGATAAAATGAGAACCTCACGAATACGATCGAGTTTCGCCGTGGGAGTTGCAATAATTTTGGCAAAATAGCCAGTAGAATCGACGGTAATTGTTTTGATGATTGCTACAGGATATCCTTGGGGAAATCGTTCATCAAGCCCAGATGTAACGAGTAAATCCCCAACTTTTACATCATCGTCAAAAGCAATATTAGAAATCTCAATCTCATTGAGCTTTCCATTCCCATTGGCAATGCCTCGAATGCCATTACGGTTCACTTCAATAGGTAAAGAATGATGTGGGTCTGTCAGTAAAATGACTTTACTCGAAGAGGGAGATGCGGAAATAGTTTGACCGACAATGCCAAGATTATTTAGTACCGGTAGGTTTTCTTCAACACCTTGGCTCGCGCCTTGGTTGAGCATGACAATGTGACGATACGGATCGGAGTTAATATTAATCAGCTCAGCAATAATGGTTGAGTGTTCAAGCTTTGATGAGGATTGTAATAGTAGGCGTAATCGCTTATTCTCGGCGGTTAATGCGGCCATTTGTTGTGTTTCGTATGCGAGATAGAGTTCTTTTTCTTCAAGTGTTTCGATACGTTGTAATAGAACCTCTTTTTCGGTGTACCAATCTTGCAGCGAATTGAGTGTTCTGCTAGGGCTCTCGGCAATCAATGATAAAGGATAGCTGATTTCCTCTAAATAGTACTTTGGGACTCGAAGAAAATCAGTCCTGTGATCTAAGAACATAAGTGCTATCGAAAAAAGGCAGAAAAAAACCGCCTTTCCCTTGAGCCCAAAGCTATGGAAGTCGAATTGCTCTTGACCTTTATCTTGTTTATCCATGGATCTTTAACGTTATAAAATGAGTGAAAGTTAGAGATGAATGGATGTTATTATTCAAGACCAAAGGCGTTGCTGCCGTAAACTCCTTGGAGTTCCAAAGCCTTACCGCCGCCGCGAACAACGCACGTCAATGGATCATCTGCGATAATGGCATCTAAGCCAGTCTCTTCAGAGATTAATTGGTCAATGTTGCGAAGGAGAGCGCCGCCGCCAGTGATCACGATGCCGCGTTCCGAGATATCTGCCGCTAATTCAGGTGGAGTGGATTCTAAAGCGAGTTGTACGGCGCTAACGATTCCTTGTAGTGGTTCCATTAATGCTTCGAGGATCTCGTTAGATGTAAGAGAGAATGTTCTTGGTAAACCTTCGCTTAAGTTACGTCCACGTACTTGGGTTTCGAGTACTTCAGCGGTTGGGAATGCTGTACCGATATCTTGTTTGATGCGTTCAGCGGTTGGCTCACCAATTAACATGCCATAGTTACGACGAACATAGTTGATAATCGCTTCATCAAATGTATCTCCGCCAATGCGAACAGAATTTGCATAAACAATACCTGTAAGGGAGATTACGGCAACTTCTGAAGTTCCACCACCAATATCAAGAACCATAGAGCCTGTTGCTTCGTGAACTGGAATGCCGGCACCGAGAGCTGCTGCCATTGGTTCAGGAATTAATCTCGCTTCTAAAGCACCTGCACTTTCAGCAGCTTCTTTAATGGCACGACGTTCGACGTGAGTAGCGCCGGATGGTACACAGACGATCACGCGAGGGTTAGGGCGCCCCAGAAGAATGTTGCGTTTTAAAACTTGATTGATAAAGTTTTCCAGCATGATTTCCGTTTTGGGAAGATCCGCAATAACGCCATCTTTTAACGGACGTGTTGTTTCGATCGTATCAGGTGTTCTTCCTAACATCAGTTTTGCTTCTTGACCAACAGCAGAGAGACGAGGGCGACCGGTTCTAAGATCTCTCTCGATGGCAACAACGGAAGGTTCATTTAAAACGATGCCTTGACCACGCATATAAATAAGGGTGTTCGCTGTACCAAGGTCAATTGAAAGATCGCGGGAAAAAAATGATTTTAAGCGTTTTGGGATCATATCTTGTACTCAATGAAAAATCGGTTAACTCACTACCCGTACCATAAATTTTGCAAAAGTAGGCAGGCTCCAGAAAATAAGGTACGATTATAGCAATTATTAGCATTGAATGATTAAATATTTAGAAAATTTTTTATAATACTGGCTTAAGGAAATAATAGAATGAAACAGAAGAAACGTTTTGTTGCAGGCAATTGGAAAATGAATGGTTCGTTGGCTCAAAATCGTGATTTATTAAATGCCCTTATTGAGACTGTGAAAAACGCGGAATCTGATGTTGTTGTATTTCCGCCGGCAATCTATATTCAGCAAGTCGCGACGATGGTCGAGGGAACAAATATTAAAGTGGGGGTGCAAAATATTTCTCCAGAAGCGAAAGGGGCATTCACAGGGGAAATATCCCTTTCCATGGTGAATGATTTTGGTTGTGATTATGTTTTAATCGGACATTCTGAGCGTCGTACATTGTACGGTGAGACGAATGAAGATGTTGCCAAAAAAATGCAGGCGGTAGTTGATGCAAAGTTAACGCCAGTGATATGTGTGGGTGAAACTTTAGAGGAGCGTGAAAGTGGTCGTACGGAAGCAGTCATTAAAGAACAACTCACTTCTGTAATTGATGCGATTGGAATTGATGCTTTTAACAATGCTGTAATTGCGTATGAACCTGTCTGGGCAATTGGTACAGGGAAAACAGCAACACCGGAAGAAGCAGATCAGGTTCATGATTTTATTCACTGTACATTAAAAGTTTACGATGATAATATATCTGACCTTGTAAGAGTCGTTTATGGGGGAAGCGTCAACGCTTCAAACGTAGATTCACTCTTCGCAAAACAGAATATTGATGGGGCTCTTGTGGGAGGCGCATCGTTAGAAGCTGAAGGATTTACAAAGATTGCTTTAGCATAATCTTATAAAGGTAGAAAAGATGTTTGATAATCTCATTTATGTGCTACATATCGTAGTTTGTCTTATTATCATTGGTCTTGTATTGGTACAACAAGGCAAGGGTGCAAGTATTGGCGCATCATTTGGTCAGGGCGCTTCAGGAACTGTTTTCGGTGCTG
This sequence comes from Candidatus Ignatzschineria merdigallinarum, assembly GCA_019113305.1. Lineage (GTDB taxonomy): Bacteria > Pseudomonadota > Gammaproteobacteria > Cardiobacteriales > Wohlfahrtiimonadaceae > Ignatzschineria > Ignatzschineria merdigallinarum. The sequence goes on from DXHP01000174.1 coordinate 18,493, forward strand.
CGGGTAAAGCAAACTTTTTAGCGCGTCTTACAAAATGGATGGTTGTGCTATTTTTCATCACAAGCCTTGTAATGATGTTTAATTCAGGTAAGATTACGGCTAGCAAAAGTGTGATAGACTCATTACCAACACAGGAAGTTCCAGTAATTGGTGGTGCACCTACTACGAAGTAATTCGTAGATTGTCAAAAAATGCCGGCGTGGTGGAATTGGTAGACACGCTACCTTGAGGTGGTAGTGCGTAACTGCGTCCCAGTTCAAATCTGGGCGTCGGTACCATACAAAGAAAAGCCCTAGCTTTATAAGCTAGGGCTTTTTCTATATTCGCTTTATATTAGTTTGGAGAAAGTGTTGTTTGATAGGGCTGGGATTTTAGTGTTTATAGGTGATTTGATTTAAACGTAGCTGTTGCAAGTGATAATGTGAAATTGATAAAAATATGAAACATTTTCCAATGATGTGTCGTTTTTAAAGGTGTGTTTAGTTCAGGTAATTTAACGTAGATCTTATGATAGTGGCATTATAAGGAGACTCTTAAGATAGAATGCTTTTTTGTGCGGATGTGTGGAGTATTGATGTTATGAAGAGGTTGTGGAGGAAGGTGTCATTAAATCCGTTCTGAGTGTTTTGATGATTGCCTTTCTGTAGTTTTGGGGATTTTATTGTTGGAAATAGAAATAATTTAGGGTGCTTTGGATTGTGTCGATACGTCTTAGGCTGCTTGAATTAAAAAAATCATGGTTTTTAAAAGTGATTGATTTTGTTGTTGTTTATGTTTTGTGGCAAAGATTGTGAGAGGGTGTTGATCTATTTGTTTGCAAAAACTTGTCAGCTTCAGGAAAGGGTTGTAGTATAGTCCATCTTGATTCAGCAGAAACTTTAAAAGATTCCTTAATTAAGATGATATGCCGGCGTGGTGGAATTGGTAGACACGCTACCTTGAGGTGGTAGTGCGTAACTGCGTCCCAGTTCAAATCTGGGCGTCGGTACCATACAAGAAAAGCCCTAGCTTACAAAGCTAGGGCTTTTTCTATTTTTATTTTAATATTTATAGATTAATACTGATATTATCTCGCTTTATTATTTTTCTTTATTATCTTTTTGATTAATAAGTTGTTAACAAGTCATTAATTATCCAGATCGTTATTTTTTTGTAAATTTTTTGCAGTACTTACTGTTCACTAGAATGTAACAATTGAAGTTGTGTTTAGGGGCTTTTTTGTATAGTTTCACTCTCCCATTTTGCAAGATAGCTCACTACCTTTATTCCTCTTTTGTATTGGAGGGTTTTGGGATAATGAAAGGGCGATTAAGGCGTGAGGATCGATTGTTTTTTACGGAGCAAATGGCGTTATTATTAGCTGCTGGAGTCTCTATTATTCCGGCGTTAGAACTTTTAATAAACTCTGCGAAAAAGCGATCTTTAAGGGACTTTTTAATAATCTTAAAAGAAGGAGTGAAAGCAGGATCTTCAATATCATCTGTTCTAATACGATGTAAGAGTTCGTTTTCAACACTTTATATTGCTTTAGTAGAGGTTGGTGAAGTATCAGGGAAGTTGCCGGAAATGTTTTCATATTTAGGGGCTATTGAGCGCGATCGATTATCAGCATTAAAGTCCATTCGAAAAGCATTGATGTATCCCATGATTGTGATAGTTGTCGCGATTGGGGTGCTGTTGTTTATTTTAATTGCTGTCGTTCCAACTTTTGAAATGCTTTATCAGTCTAGTGGTGTGGAATTACCTATTATTACTCAAAGGGTGTTAGCTTTTTCTCGATTTCTGTTGTCGGAGAGAGGAGGCTGGGCGCTGATGTATTTAATACTCTTTATTGTTTTAATGCGAATAGTATTACGACGTAGTGATCATTTAAGGAATCAAATTGATCGGAAGATATTAAAGATTCCTATGGTCGGGGAATTGTTGTTAACGAGTTTTAATGCAGGATTTTCTCAAGTGGTGGGTGTGATGTTGGCATCAGGAATCCCGCTGGTGAAGGCTATTCAGCTGTATGAAATGGGGGTGGTGAATACTCATATTAAGCGGCAGTTGGTGAGCTTAAGAGTAGCATTAGAGCGAGGGGATTCTTTTTATAGCGTGGCTAAAACTCAGAATATCTTTTCTGATGTCGCTTTGACTCTGATTTCTGTAGGGGAGGTGAGTGGGAAGTTGGTTGCCGTATTAGATCGCTCAGGAAGTTATCATGCAGATATTGTTACACAGAAGGTGGATGCTTTTATTGCCTTGATCGATCCATTATCATTGCTATTTATTGGTGGAATTGTTGGTGTGATCTTGGTTGCGCTATATTTGCCAATGTTTAGTATGGGAATGGCGATATGATATCGTTAGATATTGAAGAGATTACCTTAATATCGTTAACTCCCTTCGTAATGATGATGGTTTATGTTTGGTTGTGGTATATCCGAATAGCCGCGATTGGCTCGACGTTACAGAGCTGTTGGAATTTGTTGGCAGGGTATTTTTTATCGTTGTCATTATCAATATTATGGGTTTTTCTGTTGCGACAAGCGGAGATCGAGCCTTGTTTTGGGGATGTTGTATTTCTTGGTTTTATTATTCCATTGATGCTGTTTGATCAGCGATACTACTTGTTGCCAGATCCGGCGGTATTTGGATTGTTGTGGTTAGGGATCTTTTTGGCTTACTTAGGATATTCACCACAAGATTTAGATCAATCAATATTGGGTGTCATTTTTGGATACAGCCTGATGATCGCGATTTATTGGTTGGGATATTGGCGTTATCGGCGTGAGGCAGTTGGGCGAGGTGATGTTAAGTTTTCTGCGGCAGTTGGCGCTTGGATTGGTGTGGAAAGTATTTTTAATTTTTTGTTTTTTAGCGCGTTAATTGGTCTAGTTTGGGCGATGTTTACTTGGTTTAAGCATAAAAATATTGTGAAGGAAGGAATTCCTTTTGGTCCATCACTTGGAATTTCAGGTATAATTTTCTACTTTATAGCAAGATTTATGACGCCTTATTAGTTCCTTTAAAAGCCAATGAGTGGTTGATTCATTGAAGTTGAGAGCATTATGGATAGTAGAAAAGATGGCATTCCTTGGTTAGTTTTATTGACAGGAGGAATTGCGAGTGGGAAAACGTTTGCTTCGGATTATTTGCAGCAAAAAGGAGCTGTTATTATTGATACAGACATTATTTCTCGCGCAATGACTAGTCAAGATAATGAGGCGGGAAGATTGGCATTGATAGAGATTAAACGCCATTTTGGTGAATCATTATTTGCTGATAATGGGGATCTGGATCGAAGTAAAATGCGTAGGCTGATTTTTAGTGATGCTAACGCGAAAAAAATGCTGGAAAAGATATTACATGGTCGAATTTTAGAAGAAGTGAAGCGGCAGATTTCTTTAGTGGATCAATCCCAATATGGCGTTGTAGTGGTGCCTGTTATCTATGCTGAATCTCCTTATCTTGATTTGTGCGATGAAGTGTTAGTAATTGAAGTGCCGTATGATTTGCAATTACAGAGATTGATGGCTCGTGATAATATCTCGGAAGAGATGGCAATAAAAATGATTGATTCACAGATTTCAAGGCTTGATCGTCGCAAACTTGGAGATAGAATTATTGTGAATCAAAATAAGACATTTGTGGAAAGACAACTTGATAAGCTGCATGATTCTTACTCAAAATTGCAATAGCTCAGTACAATTTAAAAATGAAGGATAAAAATGATTTACGAATTTCCCTTAACAGAAGGTATTAGACGTTTTTTGAGAATCGAAATGCTTGCAGAGCAATCATTGGTTTATATTGAGCAAGATTCAGAATACAGTACTATTGCTGCAGTAAGAGCATTGTTGGACTTGGTGTCATTGGTTTCAAAAAATGATACAAAAATTGAGCTTATTAAACAGCTTGACCAAATTATGTTAATTGAAACGCTTTCAGATACTGATCGTGAAGAAGCGAATGAGTTGAAAGGAATACTCAGTCGTCAATCGTTTAGAGCTTATGATGCGATTAAGGAGAATGTCTTTTTAAATACGCTGCGCCAACGATTTGTTATTGTTGGGGGAATATGTGCTTTTGATTTGCCGGTACTACATAATTGGTTAAATATGCCATTTGAAACGAGAAAAGGGCATTTCTACGAGTGGATGAACGTGATTGATAATGTCATGAATGCTGTTCGTTTCGTATTAAAATGTATTCGTGGTTCCATGGTGATGGAAGAGTGTGCATTTAAACATGGTTTTTATTATCGTTCTGTCAAATGGCGTGCAGGGTTATTGCGTATCAATATGGACGATTATAATTTCTTCCCAGAGTTTAGTGGAAATCGTCATCAATTAAGTATTCGTCTTGTGGAGCAGAGTTCTCCATGGGATCCGCCAAAGCAGGTTGATACGGATATTACATTAAAAGTTGAAATTTGTGGGGCATAATTAGAACCTCTCACGATAGAGTCATGCGTGAGATAAAATTGACTAGAAAGATATGAAAGTAGTAATAATTACTTCATAATCTACGGAATCAATATTTAAATAGAGGAAAAATATGAGTTTACAAGGAAAAATTGTATTAGTAACGGGCGCAACACGTGGGATTGGCAAGGCAATTGCTGAGAGCTTAGTACGTGATGGTGCATATGTTTTTGGAACAGCAACTTCTGAAAATGGTGCTGCGGCAATTTCTGAGTATTTGGGTGATCATGGTCAAGGTTTAGTATTAAATGTGACAGATCAAGCGAGTATTGAAACTGTATTAGAAACGATCACAAAAGAGAAAGGTGCACCGAATATTTTGGTAAATAATGCCGGAATTACAAAAGATCAGCTGCTTATGCGTATGAAAGATGATGAGTGGAATGATGTAATTTTGACCAACTTAACGAGTGTCTATTCACTTTCTAAGGCTGTTTTACGTCCAATGATGAAAGCACGTACAGGTCGTATTATCAATATTAGCTCTGTTGTTGGAATTACCGGTAATGCGGGTCAAACAAACTATGCAGCGGCAAAAGCAGGAGTGATTGGTTTTACGAAATCGATGGCTAAAGAGGTCGGATCCCGTGGAATTACAGTCAATTGCGTAGCTCCAGGTTTTATTGATACTGATATGACTAAAGATTTGCCAGAGTCTGTTAAAGAAGCGCTTTTAGCAAATATTCCATTAGCAAGATTAGGTGAACCAGAAGAGATTGCAGCTGCTGTCGCGTTTTTAGCATCAGAAAACGCAGGCTATATTACTGGTGAAACGATCAATGTTAATGGTGGTATGTTAATGGACTAATTTTTTTTTATTAGT
>DXHP01000175.1 GCA_019113305.1 Candidatus Ignatzschineria merdigallinarum
CACGTCTAATTGACCGTCCTGTTCGTCCACTTTTCCACGAAGCATTTACAAATGAAGTGCAAATCGTGGCAACCGTTGTGTCAATTAACCCAGAAATCAGTGCAGATATCGTGGCATTAATTGGAGCGTCAGCAGCGCTTTCAATCGCAAACCTTCCATTTAATGGTCCTTTAGGTGCGGCGCGTGTGGGTTATAAAGACGGTGCTTATATCATCAACCCAACGAAGACAGAACTTGAAACTTCAGACCTTGATTTAGTTGTTGCGGGTACTGAAGGTGCGGTATTAATGGTTGAGTCAGAGGCAAATCTTCTCTCTGAAGATGTGATGCTTGGCGCGGTTATGTTTGGTCATAATGAATTCCAAGTTGTGATCAACAACATTAAAGAATTAGCGGCAAAAGTGGGTAATGACGCGTTCCCATTTGAAGCACCAGAAGCAAATATTGCACTTCAAACAGCGGTTGCTGATATCGTTCGTGCGGACTTAGAAGCGGCATTTAAATTAACGGTTAAACAAGAGCGTAGCGGTGCTATTAGCGCAGCACGTGATAAAGCGGTAACAGCATTAGTTTCAGATGATGCAGATAGCTTTACGGTAGCAGAAGTAACGGCAGAAGTGGGTCGTATTAGTTCAGATATCGTGCGTAGCCAAATTATCAATGGTCAACCGCGTATTGATGGTCGTGATACGACAACGGTTCGTCCAATCGTTTCACGTGTTGGCGTGTTAAAACGTACGCATGGTTCTGCACTTTTCACACGTGGTGAAACGCAAGCATTAGTGGTGGCAACACTTGGTACTGAGCGTGATGCACAGATCATTGATGCGCTTTCTGGTGAATATAAAGAAAACTTTATGCTTCATTACAACTTCCCTCCGTACTCAGTTGGAGAGACAGGCCGTGTTGGTTCACCAAAACGTCGTGAAATCGGTCATGGTAATCTTGCAAAACGTGGTGTTTCAGCGGTTCTTCCAGATATGGAAGCTTATCCTTACACTATTCGTGTGGTATCTGAAATCACTGAATCAAACGGTTCAAGCTCAATGGCATCTGTTTGCGGAAGTTCATTGGCATTGATGGATGCGGGTGTTCCACTTAAAGCACCAGTTGCCGGTATTGCAATGGGTTTAATTAAGGAAGGCGAGAAATACGCAGTTCTTACAGATATCTTAGGTGATGAAGACCATCTTGGTGATATGGACTTTAAAGTAGCTGGTACGAAAGATGGTATTACTGCGCTTCAAATGGATATCAAAATTGACGGTATCACTAAAGAAATTATGGAAACGGCACTTTCACAAGCGAAAGTAGCAAGACTTCATATCCTTGATGAAATGAATGCAGTGATCAGTGAATCACGTGAGTCGATCTCTGAGTTTGCACCACGTATTACAACGATTCGTATTAACCCAGATAAGATTCGTGATGTCATCGGTAAAGGTGGTGTCACCATTCGTGCAATTACGGAAGAAACTGGCGCGATTATCGAAATCGAAGATAGTGGTGAAGTACGTATTTCTGCTGTCAACAATGATCAAGCGGAAGCTGCGAAAAAACGTATCGAAGAGATTACTTCAGATATCGAAATTGGTTCAGTATATGAAGCGCCAGTTGTGCGTATCATGGACTTTGGTGCTTTCGTTAACTTACGTCCAGGTCAAGATGGAATGGTTCACGTTTCACAAATCCCTTCAGAAGAGCGTATCTCTAACGTGGGTGATCACTTGTGCGTGGGTCAAGTAGTTAAAGTGAAAGTACTTGAAATTGATCGTCAAGGTCGTATTCGTTTAACGATGAAAGATGTTGAATAATCGGATGATATCTCTGTAAAACGGAGATATTACGAATATTAAAAATCCCTCAGAGGCAGACTCTGGGGGATTTTTTTATGGTTTTGGGGTTTAACGTCTTGGCAATGATTGAAAACTTTCTGATATTAGAATGACGGCATCAATTATGGAGTTGCCCGTACAAATAGTTTGGCAAAGCGGCGCACAATTGGTAGAAGGATTAAAACTGATGGGAATGCCACCATCCAAGAGAGCATCCAAGCAATACACCAAGCTTTGAATTCAAATCCGGAAAGCCCGACATTCATGAGCGTGCTGACGCAAGAAACGATGCATGACATACTCAGCGAGAGGAAAAAAGGAATGATAATATGGAGCATTCTTGGGTGAAACTTAAAGCGATCAAATTTACGAGTCATAGGTTCCCTAGGTGATATTTATTATATTTAAAAGTATATTGATTGTAATATAGTCGAAACATGGAGGTGACGTCAATATCGTGGTTTTTACCTGTTGAATGTGATCTTCATCATCGACATCTGGTATCTATTTTTTATGATCAGTATTGAACTATAATCAGCTTCTATATTAAATAATTCGGTATAATATGCCTATCTTTTATTCTTTTGAATTGTGGGTATCGATATAATTTATGAATACTCGTCATCTAGAAGCTTTCTATGCGGTGATGGTTTGTGGTTCGATTTCTCGAGCAGCAGATATGCTGCATATTTCTCAGCCAGCAGTGAGTAAAACCTTAAAACATGCAGAAATGCGGTTAGGATATCTGCTTTTTGAGCGTACGCGTGGGCGATTAGTGCCGACAAAAGAAGCGCTATTACTCTATGATAAGGCACAAAATGTCTATCAGGAGCTCAATGATTTTCAGCTGATGGCAGAGAATTTGGCAGAAAAGCCCCAAGGTACATTAGCCTTTGGTTGTTTGCCGAGTTTAGGATTGAGCCTTGTGCCGGAAGTGACGAAGATGTTTTTGGCGAAAAATCCGCACGCAAAAATTGATGTTAGTACTTATCATACAGATGAGCTGCTGCACTTATTAAATCGTTATCAATTAGATTTTGCAATTAGTTTTAAACCGATTAAAGAGCAGGGTATTAGCTCAATCCCTTTGGCAAAGATTCCGTTAGTCTATTTAGATGCTGCACCACCAGCAAAGTCAGGCGCCGTTAGCATTGATAAGATTGATGATGGAAGATGGATTAATCCGGGAGCTGATTCTCTGTCGATGATGATCCACCAATATCGAACATTTAAAACGACACAATTGAATGTTCATACTTATTATATGGCAGCAGAATTTGTAAAACGCGGGGTCGGTTGTACGATCAGTGATCTTTTTTCTGCGGCAGAAGTGCTGCCTTTCTCGATGATTTATCCTTTGAAAGAGCCGATGATGCTAGATCTTTGCATTTTGTATCAATCAGAACGCCCGCTTCGTAAAATATCACAAGATTATCAGAAGCTTGTACAAAAATACCTTCATAAAAAGCTAAAAGAGTATAACCAAAAGTTATATCAAGCCAACTAAAAGTCAATTGAGTGTTACTGCTAAAAAGGCTTAAATAGCTCTTACCGAGCTTAGAGGTTGAAAATAATAAAAGATGGCAAAATATATCACTGTTGTAGGTGGAGGAGCAATTGGCCTATCGACAGCATTAGCACTGATTCTAAAAGGTGCTTATGTAACTCTCATAGATGCTGAAGATGCCGTTGGACAAGGCGCTAGCTTTGCAAACGGAGGTCAACTAAGTTATCGGTATGTATCACCCCTTGCGGATAAAGGCGTTATCTGGCAAGGATTAAAATGGATGGGGAAGATCGATTCCCCGCTCAACTTACGGATAGAGCCGTCACTTCTTCAGTGGCAATGGCTCTTACGTTTCCTAACAGCGTGCAATGCGCGAAGAAATCAAGAAAACACACACAATATATTAAGACTTTCACTCCTAAGCCAGAAGACATTGAACTTCTGGCGAAAGTCTATTCTTTCCGAAGATTTTGATTGGAAACGATCTGGCAAGATGATTATTCACCGCTCACAGACGGATTTTGATAATGCTGCAGCGAAGATCGATCCTGAATTTCAGGAATGTTTAACGCCATTCGAAGCATGTCGTTTAGAACCGGCATTAAAAGCGATTAAAGAGGAATTAAAAGGGGCAATTTACGCTCCGAGCGATGAAACGGCAGATGCACATCGGTATTGCTTATCATTATTGGCTTATCTGCAGAAACAAGAGCGCTTTACGTTACGTACAAGTTGCCGTGTCCATGAAGTGGTTGAGCAGAGTGGGAAAGTGGCAAAACTAGTTACAAACCAAGGAGAAATTCCGGTTGATCATTTGGTGATTGCGGCGGGTAATGGTTGCCGTGAATTATTAAAACCTTTGAAGATTAAATTGCCGATCTATCCGTTAAAAGGTTATAGCTTAACGCTGCCTTTTCCAGAAAAACAGGGGATTGTACCGGAGATTTCAGTTACGGATTTTGCACATAAAACGGTTTACGCGAAGCTAGGAAATAAACTTCGTATTGCGGCAATGGTCGATATCGGTTATGGCAAACAAGGGATTCGCTCGAAACGCATTGCGGCATTAAAAAGAAGTGTCGCGCAGACATTTCCGAAGTTAACGGGAATCGAGAATGCATTAGAATGGAGCGGACTTCGCCCATCAACGCCGGAAGGTCCACCGATTTTAGGTCGTACACCAATCAAAAATCTCTGGTTAAATGTCGGACATGGTAGCTTAGGATTTACCTTAGCTGCAGGAAGTGCCGAAGTGATTGCTGATTTAATTACGGATCATCGCTCAATGATCAATTTAGAAGGATTAACCTTAAATTAGTGTTTGCTGCGCGCTAGAGTAAGAAAAGTCACTGTATCGCTTTTCGGATATGATACTGTTTTAGCATTGGCTCAATTGGGGTATTTCATCAATATCAATTACGAAGAGAGGATTTTATGATTAAAAGAGATTTTACGGGTCATCGTTTAGCGAATTTTGTCACTTATAATGGAGTGACTTACTTATCAGGGCAAGTGCCGACAACAACGGAAGAAAATATTACATTACAGACCGAAGAAGTGCTGGCAAAGATCGATGAACTCTTGGAAAAAGCCGATAGTTGTAAGGAGAATATACTTTCAGCGCAGATTTGGTTGAAAGATATGGCGCAAGACTTTGCGGCATTTAATGAGATTTGGGAAGCTTGGATTGGCGATAATGAACCACCAGCGAGAGCAGCTGTAGAAGCAAATATGGCGCGTCCACATGTTTTGGTTGAAATTATGGTCACGGCGGCGGTTCGATTTTAATATCGCGCATCAACCATTAAGGTTGCAGTGATGAAGATGGTTTTTTCTCTTAAAAAGCACGTTTTACCGTGCTTTTTTGGCATTATGATCCAGGCTTTTTAAGCCAAAATAACTATAAAAAACAGGAATGAATCATAAAATTTGGTTATTTATAGGTTATTAGTTAGTTTTTATCAAAATATATTATATTTTATCAATTGTTAGATATGTATTGGATAATGATCATGCTATGATATTGCGGTTAATCCTCTCTTTTATTATGCGGAATCTCGGATAGAAACGTATGCAAAATATTAAAACGACTATTGCTATTATTGTTGGCATCATCATCTTGTTGATTGGAACTTTATTTTATATTTCTCGACATAAACCTGAGCTAGTGATTCAGGGAGAGGTTGCGGCAAATCGTGTCGATATCTCTGTTCGTGTTCAAGGTCGAGCGGTTGATTTGACAGCAGATATCGGAGATAGCGTGAAAAAGGGCGATCTCTTATTGCAGCTTGAAAGTCCGGCATTAGAAGGACAACTTGCAACTTCGGAAGCACAATATAAGGTCGCTGTTGCCAATCGTGATGTGGTGTATAGTACACGTCCGGAAACGATTGAAGCGATGCGCGCGCAATATGAGAAAGCGGAAGCCGATCTTTTGCTGGCAAAGAGTAACTTAGATCGAATGGAAGGTGCTGCACCACGCGGTGGTGTTTCACAACAAAACCTAGATGTTGCGAGAAACTCCTTCTCATCTGCAATGGAAGCAGCTGCGGCATCAAAAGCGAATTATGAATTAGCTGTAAGCGGCAGTAGTTCAGAGCAGAAAAAATTAGCAGATGCACAAGTAGAGCAAGCGCTTGCGGCATTTAATCAAGTGAAGTCAGATTACGAAGCGCTTACTGTAAAAGCACCATCATCCGGACAAGTTACCGTGCGTGTTGCTGAAGTAGGGCAACTTTACAATCCCGGAACTCCGCTCTATTCGATTGTAGATATGGGAAATTTATGGCTCACTTTTAATATTCGTGAAGATTATCTTAACTATGCGGCAGTGGGCGATCATTTCTCTATTTTTGTCCCAGCATTAAAACAGAATATTGAGGTTGAAATCCAAGCGATTAATCCGTTAGGTCAGTTCGCTAACTGGCATGCGACGAAAGCAACGGGAGATTTTGATTTAAGAACATTTGAAGTTCGCGCAAAACCCATACAGCAAGAAGCAGGATTATTGCCGGGAATGAGCGTGATTGCAGATTGGAAATCTCGTCGTCGTAGTGAATAATTGAGAAGGGATCATGATGAATCATCGTGTTACGCTAGATCAAGTTAAAGCGCACTACTTCTCTTTGCTATTTAGAGAAGTTCGGTTGCTGTTGCGTGATAAAACACTCTTTTTTGCACTCTTTTGTTATCCCCTTTTAGTGGTCATTTTCTATAGCGCGTTATTATCGCAAGGATCTATTCAGCAAGTGCCGATCTCGATTGTGGATTTAGATCGAACGGTGGCTTCGCGCGCGCTTATTCAGAATATTGCCGCAACGCCGGAAATCATGATTGAGAAACGAGATAACTCCCTACATGATGCGAAGCAATCGATGTTATCTGGTGATGTTTACGGCATTTTATTAATTCCCAATGATTTTGAGAAACAGTTGTTAGGAAATCTGTCACCAGAAGTAACGGCATTTTATAACAACCAATATATGTCTCTCGGAAGTGCCCTTCAGAGTGGTTTTGTCAAGACCTTGACGAGCGTTGTTGCAGATTATCAAACAGAAACGATGTTAAGCCAAGGATATGCGCGAGCGATCGCCAAAGAACAGCTTGCGCCGTTAAAACTGGAAACGCATACGGTTTTTAATCCGACGTTAAATTATAACTACACTTTAACGAATGGTATTGTGCCGACGTTACTGCAGATTTTGATTATGATGACGATGGTTTATACCATCACGCGTGATAAAGATAAATCGGGTGGGATTGCCGTGCCGATTGCGATGGCGAATGGTAGTTTTGTGCGGTACTTGGTCAATAAAATTTTACCGTATCTTTTGTGGTTTTTAGTAGTACATATGATTCTAGATGCGGTGTTAATCCTCTTTTTTGATCTGCCGGTACGAGGATCATTAACGATTTTATATGTAGGAACTGCGTTGTTTATTGTGTCTGCGCAATTATGGGCGATGATTTTTGCTTTATGGCTTCCGAAGAAAGTGCTTAATTATGGTGCAGCGAGTAGTTTTTCATCGCCGGCATTTGGTTTTATTGGACTCTTTTTCCCCAGAATAGCGATGAGTTGGTACGCTTATGCGTGGGGCGCAATTTTACCAATTACTTGGTATTCAGAAATTCGTTTAGATCAAACTATTCGAGGACATGAATTGCCTTATAACTTGGAACCTTTATTGTGGTTAGTGTTGATTGGTTTAGTAACCTTTGTGGTTGTAGTACTGAGAATGTGGATGTTAAGTAAGGGGGCAAAACGTGTTTAAAACGATGATAAAAGTCTTCTTATATGAGCTCTTGAATATCTTTAAAGTGGATGCGTTACTCAGTATTTTAGTATCGGGCGCAGTGCTCTACTTCTTCTATTATCCAGTTCCATACGATAATGAGGAAGTGCGTGAAGCACCAACCGTAGTGATTGATCAAGATAACTCTGTGATGAGTAAAGCGTTAATTCGTCAACTTAATGCAACGGATAGTATCAATATTGTCTCTCAAGTTGAGACGATGGATGAAGCCGAACATTTAATGCGTAATCGAGAAGTCTATGGAATTTTTTGGATTCCTTTTGATTTCGAGCAAAATGTATTGGCTGGCAGATCAGGTGCATTATCTTATTATGGTGATGCGAGTTATGTGATTATTTACAGTAAAGTTACTTCCGCAGTGCAGTCAGTCGTTCAAACATTAAGTCAGGAAATCGGGGCTGCTCGGCAGATAGAGTTAGGGGTTGATCCGGCAATTGCATTAGGGAATAGTGCACCGATTACACCGGTGATTGTGCCACTTTATAATCCTCAAAATGGGTATGCAACGTATGTTGTACCGCCGGTTTATGTGTTGATTGTTTATCAATGTCTGTTATTAGCCGCGGTGATTTCAATGATTTTAGGTCGGCGTTCGGCATTTGATAAATCTTTAGTAACGGATACGCGAGTTTCTCCTCTAACTGTTGCTTATTGTGTCTTGATCGGAAAGTGGTTGGCGTATTTGTTGGTAAGTTTAACGGTATTTATCGCTTATATGGGATTAACACCAATCTTTTATCAGTTACCGTTTCATGGTTCGATTCCAAATTTACTATTTTTTGGTGTCATTTTCCTATCCGGTACGATTTTCTTAGGAATTTTCTTCGGGCACTTTTTCCGTAAGTTTGATGCGGTATTCTTGATCATTATGCCATCAAGTATGTTGCTATTCTTTCTATCCGGCATGAGTTGGCCTAAAGCGATGATTCCAGATGCTCTAAATTTCTTTACTTATCTCTTTCCCATCTTCCCAGGAATCACGAGCATGATTACCTTAAATCAGATGGATGGTGAATTGGTGAATATTCGTCTGGAACTCATTCAATTAATAGCAATGATGGGGATTTATAGTTTATTAGCGTTAGCGACGTTATATCGCTATTATCGTCAGCTTCAAGGTGAGGTATTGTCATCTGAATCTTCTACGGCGATCAAAAGTAAGAATGCTTCAGTATCGACAAGCTCGGAATCTTAATGGGAATTGACAAAAGATGAGAAAAGCACATTTTGGATGTGCTTTTTTTTATGGTTGCAAAATTCTCTTTTTAATCTTTACTAGTCGTTAAAACCGTTGTTCTTAAACTGAAACAACGATGCTAATTACGTGCCGACGATGATTGTGAATCTTCTTTCGATAAAAAGGGATGGTAGATTTTGATCAGTTGCATATTATCAGTTATAGATGTTGATATGATCGGTTTATTGCCGGCAATAAAAAAGCTGAAAGAAATCTTTCAGCTTTGAATATGATTGAGTAGGTTATCAATTATTTTACTTTAGAGAAACCTGATTGCTCAAGAAGTGTACCTGTTGCTTTGAAGCTAATGCCTTGTGAAGGATCACCATCAAATGCTGAACCTGGAAGTTCTGCTAATTTTTTAAGGTCTGCTTTAGAAAGATCAACTTCGATGCTCTCTTTTGCAGAAGTATCACCATAAACCATTGAGTATGTTACACCTTCAAGTGCTGCATAATCAGTGTTATTTGTGATTTCAGCAAGAATTGCTTTTGCTTGATCGGCATCTGTTGCACCGATTGCTGAGTACTCAATGGTGCTGTTAGTTGTTTGTTTTACAACTTTATCATCTTCACCATAAAGCGTCATTTGGATTGAAACGCCAGGTTGGTTAAGCTCATAAGTTGCAACTTCTTGTTCAACAACTACAGGTGCCGCTGCCTTGTCATCGCCACATGCTGCAACTGCTGCTGCTAAGAAAAGACCAAGACCTAATTTAATAATTTTATTCATAATATTAATATCCGTACCTTATAACAAGGGAATTAAAAAAAACGATAATAGAACCGAAATGTATAGAATTCTATAAGTGCCCCATTTTATATAACAATGTATGATAGCGCTATGATAATTCTAAAAAATAATGATTTAATAAGCGTTATTTGTCGAAGCTGTCGTTCAGGTAGTAATAATATCAATGAGATAAGCTGTTAGTAATAAGAGGTTAAGAGTGAGTGATACCGTGCTTCCGTGGTTGCAAAGTCCTAAATTGTCGTTAAATAGTGTTAATTATGATGATATTGCGCTGGACTATGATGTGATCGTGATAGGCGCGGGCATTGCCGGTAGTTGTGCGGCATTTAAGCTAGCAGAAGCAGGCTTTCGTGTGGCGGTTTTTGAGAAAGAAGCAGAAGCAGCACAAGCAGGATCAGGCAATCAACAAGGGATGCTTTATTTGAAGTTATCACCGAGTTTAACGTATCAGAATGACCTATTAATTCTAGGCTTTGAGCAGACCTTACAATTACTACAGCAGTTAACGCAGCAAGGATTATTAACAAAAGGTGTAGATTGGGATGATTGCGGTTTGATTCAGTTGTCCAAGTCGGAGAAAAAGCGAGAAAAGCAGTCTGAGTTAGCTCAGATCTATCCGCAAGAGCTGCTTTATAGCATTAATCAAGCGGAAGCCAGTCGGATTGCCGGCGCAGAATTAACCTCTGGCGGGCTCTTTTTTCCAAGGTCAGGTTGGGTTTCACCGCAAGCTTTTGTCAAAGCACTCTTAAGTCATTCGAATATTGATTTTAAAGCGCTTCATCCTGTTACACAGATTGAGTCAGCACATCTATCGCCGGAAAGCCCACTGTGGCAAGTGACGGTTGATCAGCATCGTTATGCGGCAAAAGTCGTGATATTAGCAATGGCAGATCGGGTGACGGAGTTGGCACAATGTGACTCGATTCCTTTTACAGTGGTTCGTGGGCAAACGACTACCGCGAAGGGGAATGCCGGATTATCTGTTGTTGTAAGCGGAGAGGGATATATTGCGCCATCGAAATTGATCAATGGCGTGATGCAAACAACTTTTGGCGCAACATTTCACCGGCATCAGCCAGCAGGGAATCCCACGGCTTCAGAACATGTAGAAAATATTGAGATGCTACAGATGAGTTCGCCGGCAATTGTAGAGCGGTTACAACTAGACAATGATCACCATAATTTTGAGAACTCCATCGGCTTTCAATCATTAGAAGGAAGAGCGTCCACAAGAGCGAGCGCGATGGGTTCAATCCCGATTGTCGGACCAATTGCCAATCGAGAGCGATTTTTAGAGCGATTCCAAGTCATTCGATTAGATGCAAAAGCGATTCCAGAGGCAGAAGTTCCTTGGGAATTAGGATTGTATTTGACAACAGCACATGGTTCTCGCGGAATGATTACGGCATCGATCGCAGCGGATATTCTGCGGCAGTATATCGTGGATGAGTTAGTGGAGAAAGACACAAATATCGATCTTAGAGCCAATTCGTTCAAGAGTTACTCACAAGAGTTGTTGTCTGCATTACATCCTAATCGCTTCTATTATCGAGAGTTGCGTTTTAATCAATAACATCAGGAATCGGCTTCTTATGAGTTGATAGGAAATGGCTAGTCGTTTCACATTAACGATGATGGTGGAATTTCTTAAACAAATAAATGAATGATAGATATCTGAGTACTTGTGGAATACGCGTAATCAATTATGGTTGTGGCACATTTAGAAGAATTTGGCGGATATCTTGCCAATCTTGTTGATAATTAATAGGGGAGAAAAATAGGCTGCCTTTAAATCCTTGCTGCATTGCTTCTGGGAATTGATAGGCAAAGAAGCAGCTTTTGATGTTCTCCGTTAAACTTGGTGCTAGATTATGTGCATATGAAAATGCCGCAGAAGGAAAGGTTTGGCTTTGGTAGATGATTTTAAAATCATCAGCATCGACTTCTTGATATTGAATCATGCGATTAAGAATTTCTGTCGTCGTTGTTGCCGCATCATAATCGCCAGATTTTACGCCTAAAATGGATTGATCATGTTTGCCAGAAAAGCGTATCGTGTAATCTACTCCCGGAATTAACCCTTCTGCCGGAAATAGTGCTAAAGCGCCTAAATGACCAGTGAGTGATGTGGGATTTGAGTGAGCAACGCGGCGATTTTTAAGATCAGATAATGTATGATAATTGCTATCGCTACGGACGATGACAATCAAGTTTGCACCGACCAATCCTTGCTCATTCGCTTGTGTCGCAAAGGGAACAGCACCGGCATTATTAACGGCGCTGATTAAACTGCCTGTGGAGAACCCAGCAAGATGAATCCGTCCTGCACGCATTGCTGCGATTTCTGCTTCATTGCTTTGCATCGGATAAAAGATCACACGGCGTTGTAAGCAAGTTTCAAGATAATCAATAAAGGGATTAAATATGTTGGCAGTTGTGATGTAATCTTCAAATGGTGCAAATGAGATAATCAGTGTTTTAGGGTCGATCCATTGAGATGGGTCTTTAGGTAGATCCGCGATAAGGTCATTATCACGATCACAATAAGGCTCTGAAAGCGTGCCGCGATCGCATGTTGCGCCATTTGCAAAATGGTGACCAAATACCAACAATGATAGAGCAATGCTAATGCGGATGAAAGACATAAATCCTGAACCTTTTTAGGATGTTGTTGAAATAATATTCAACAATATAATAACAAACAATAATGTTATCAAATTTTATACATAAATTTACAGTTTAATCAGGTGTTTACGTTAGCATTTTGATAGTCAATGAATTGATAAATGATAATTTTTAACAATAAAAATATGCTGACGAGATTATCGATCTTGTATCTGCAGTTATTGGTGCAATCGGTTTTAAATGGCCGAATTAAAACGGTTTTTTAGAGTTAATG
>DXHP01000176.1 GCA_019113305.1 Candidatus Ignatzschineria merdigallinarum
AAGCGTAGTTATTATCGTTTGCAATTATAACTGTTTGCCGCGTTTTTACGAGACTCTCGACCTTCTCGACATGCACCTCAAACTTCAACATCCCCGTCGAATCCAAGAACGCCCCCGTTTAAGTTGATAGAACATTATAGAGCTTTTCTTTAATTTCCGCAAGATACTGAGAATAACGAACTTTCAGCGGATCAATTATCGTTAGTCGCTTTAAGTTCTGGATGCGCCGCTAGTAGATCTTGCATGGCGATAATTGCCGGTGAGAATCCTGCTTGTGCCGGCAATTCTAACAGCGCTTTTGCGCGAGGAAGGTCTTTGGTAATGCCGGGACGTGACTTTGTCAGAAGTTTTGCCAGTTCTGTTCTTGCATAATGATGATCACGGCTGGCAGCAAGCTCATAAAACGTAACAGCTTTCGGCACGCTTAAGCCAATAATCACATCATTGGCATACATATAACCAATCTTGAAGAGGAGTGCCGTGTTGTCTTCGGTGATGGGCAGTTCTAGGATTTTTGCTTCTAAGTGATTGATCGCTTCAATGGCGCGTGGTTCTTCATTTTTAGAGAGTAAGAAGTAACGTAGCGCTAATGCTAAGTCGATCGCTGAGTCACTCTTTTCAAGTTCAATTAAACCGAGATAATAGAGCGCTTTGGTATATTTTTTATTGACGGCTTGTTGCAGATATTGTGTTGCTTTTCGGTAATCCTTAGGGACATATTTACCTTCATAGTAGAACGTTCCCATGCGATAGAGATCGACTTTATTCTTGAAAGCCGCAGAGATTCTAGTGAAGAAATATTCAAACATATATTCGACCTTTGTGAAAAGCACTGAAAACTGAGAATGATGAAAAGAGAGTATATCGTGTTGATATGAAGTTGTAGAGAATAAGGCTTACAAAAGCAGTGATTCTCTGGTTTTATTTAGGGAATTTTATAGCTTTTGAGTTTTAGTTCGTAACGTTTGCCTTTTTCGTAATAAGCAATGAATGCCGGTAAGTAGTAATGTTCTGAAGAAAGACCTAGTTCAACGCGATCGTCACCTTCGCCGCTAACATAGAGCGTGATAGGAGTTTTTTGTCCATTGATATAACCCTCTTCTGTGCCGTTTTTGACAAAAGGTGGGCGTTGATAGACTTTTTTACCGTTCGTTGTTTGTACTTTTTCCGTCAGCGGAGCTTGATTAAGGGTTGCTTGCCAAGCGGTTGTGAAAAAATCTTGAGCAAGCGCCGTCATTTTTGCGTTATTTTTCTGTCCCGCTCGCCCGTAATGGATGGTCTTATTTTGTGTATCAAAGTTGGCGTAAGCGTAGGGTTTTCCACTACGAATATCTTCGAAGGATTGCGTGATTAAACGGTTGTTTTTGACCAAACCTTGACTGATAAACTGCATGTTCTTAAAGGGAATATGTACCGTTGTATCGAGCTTGTATTGTTGGTCATCGTGCGTAAATGTCATGGATGCTGGCACTTGGAAGGGACCTGTGAAGTTGAGTTTGATCTTTTGAGGTAATGTTTCTGCTTGGAGCGATAGTGAAACAAAAGTGAGCGTAAAAAGAAGCAGTAAGCGTTGAATCATGACCGGCAACCTCTAAATAGATAGGAAGGGTTCTATATCCCTGATATGATAAAAACTCACTCAATTGTCAGCGAGTGGGTTTATTCGAATACTTAATATTATACTGCGAAGAGGAGCTACGCATGCAACCGAATTTACGTCAAAAACATTTTCTCAAACTACTCGATTTCTCTAAAGAAGAGATTTTGTATCTTGTAGGGCTTGCTGAAGATCTGAAAAGAGCGAAGCGAGCAGGAATTGAAGAACGACGATTAGCCGGTAAAAATATTGCGTTGATCTTTGAAAAATCTTCGACAAGAACACGCTGTGCATCAGAAGTGGCTGCTGCGGATCAAGGTGCCGTGACGAGCTATTTAGGAAGTGATGGCACGCAAATTGGTCATAAAGAATCGATGAAAGATACGGCGCGTGTATTAGGCGATATGTACGATGCGATTTTATATCGGGGATTTAGCCAAGATGTGCTTGAAAATGAATTAGCAGCTTATGCTGGCGTTCCGGTATATAACGGTTTAACGGATGAATTCCATCCAACACAAATGCTCGCGGATCTCTTAACGATGAAAGAGAATAGTGATAAGCCAGTATCTGCCTTAAGTTATGCCTATCTTGGAGATGCGCGTAATAATATGGGAAATTCACACTTAGTGATGGCGGCAAAATTAGGCGTTGATTTCCGTGTGGGTGCGCCGAAGCATTTATGGCCAGAAGAAGCTCTGATTAAGCAGTGCCAAGCGCTTGCAAAAATTAGTGGTGCAAATTTAACATTTACTGATAGTGCGGAAGAAGCGGTAAAAGGCGTTGATTTTATTCATACGGATGTTTGGGTATCGATGGGAGAGCCAGAAGATGCATGGCGTGAGCGTATCGCACAATTAACACCTTATCAGGTTAATGCGGCTTTAATGCGAGCAACGGGGAATAAAAATACGAAGTTTATGCATTGTTTGCCGGCATTCCATAATCGTGAAACGACAGTTGGTGAGTGGATTTACCAAACATTTGGACTGGATGGGGTTGAAGTGACGGAAGATGTGTTTGAAAGCGCACAAGGCGTTCAATTCCAACAAGCGGGAAACCGTATGCACACAATTAAAGCTGTAATGGTTGCGACATTAGGCTAGTTTAGATGATGACTGAATCTGATCAAGATCAGTGGTTAATCGTAAGTAAGATCAGTGGTTAATCGTAAGTAAGTATTAATATAAGGTACTAAAAGAGAGCATAAAGAAAAGCAGAGAAGTGTGAAGCTCCTCTGCTTTTTTATATTGCATCATTTGGTATCAGCCAAACAGTGCATAGAGAAATATGATTTACGCGTGATTATTTATCGTGATGATCAGAAAAATCAAAAATAGATTCTTTAATTCTGATTATTGATGCGAATCTCTACATATTGAGTGACTGATTGAATGCTTAGATTAAATTCTCGTATTTAATCTTCTTAAAAGGTCTTTTGCTTCTTCAGGTGGATAGTTTTGAATAATACTTAAAGCGCGTGGCGCAAAACGATCGCCTTTAGTTGCTGCTTGTTGGAAAAGTTGGAATGCTTGCTCATAATTAGCAGGGAAATCTGGCGTGTTTTGTGTATAGAGTAATCCTAAACGATATGCTGCATGAGGTTGGTTTGTCGCCGCGATTTGATAGAATTTAGCCGCTTCAGGAATATTGACCATTGTACCTTGTCCTGCTTCTAACATCGATGCAGCATTGAGTGCGGCGCGGGTATTACCGGCTTCAGCAGAACGTTGGAAATATCCTAATGCAGTTTCAAAGCTTTTCGGTTCGCCTTGTCCTGTAAAGTAAATCATCCCTAAATTATATAGGGCATTCGCATTACCTTGATTAGCCGCTTGTTGCCAGTAGCTTTTTGCAGTAGTCATATCTTGAGGAACTTCTGCACCTTGCGCATATTTGTTGCCAAGATAATATTGCGCGTATTGATCACCTTTGTCGGCAAGTTTTGTGAGCTCAGCTGAATTAAGGGTTTTAACCATATCAATATGTTCTTGAGATATAGGTTGAGGTTCTGTTGTTTTTTTGGTTCCACTTGGAAGTGTCAAACAGCCGGTGAGTATTAAAAGAAGTGAGGTAAAGACAAGAGTGCGCTTGATCATGGATATATCCTATATAAGTGTATTTAAGTAAAGTAAGTCTTTGTTGCTCTATTTATCTATATATTTTTAGAATGTACTTTTAACTGAAATCATTTTAGGTCAGAGTTTCAAGATATGGAAGTAACTTGTAAAAAATCTTGAATGATTTGAGGAGAAGTTAAATGTGTTTTAAGAATGTATCAATTAACTCTGCTTTAAATTCCTATTAGAAACAGTCTGTTAAGGACTATTTTTATTTTTTTGTAAAAATAGGCTTGCCAAAATCAAAAAAGAGCGTAAGATACACCACTCATTCAGACGGCAACGTTGAAGATGATTCGGTAGAAGAGGTTTGTTTCAGTAATCGTTAATAAGATTTAAGAAATTATAAACAGCTTCTCTCTTTTAGGTTTAAGTTCAGTTTTGAGATTGTTTTTAGAAATTGAATCGGTGCCTAAAAAGAGGTCAAAAATAAAATTGACACCTACGAATCACTTCTGTAATATAGTTCGTCTGCTCAGGGCGGTGAGGTAATCACTCGGCGGTTAACGAGAAGTTAATTAGCTAGCTAAATTTGCTCCTGAAG
>DXHP01000177.1 GCA_019113305.1 Candidatus Ignatzschineria merdigallinarum
GATCTCGGTTAAATCCGGTGACATTACTATAATTTAGACAATCTGCCCCTAATTCCACCGCTTTTTTGATAATTTCCAAGGTCATTCGGGCATCATCAGCACGATATTCCACATATTCGCCGGCACCACGAAGCCCATCAGTTTTCAATGATGGCACTCTTGCTAAAGTTTCTCTGCTATTAAGCATCTTCCGGCGTTCATCATCTTTTACATCTGCTAAATAATCATAGAATTTCAGTCCAATTGACGTCGTAAAACGCCCTAACGATCCTCCTTTATGAATCGGCAACAACATCTTTTCTCGCGTCATCACATGAGGTCCATTTTCATATGTTATCGCGCGTTCTTTACCACTTTTCGCAACCGTCTTTAATTGAAACTTTTGCAGATAACGCAATCCACCATGAATCATCTTCGTCGAGCGGCTACTTGCACCAAAGGCAAAATCTTTCTTCTCTAAGAGCGCTACCTTCATACCACGGCTCACTGCATCAAGCGCAATGCCGGCACCAGTAATTCCGCCACCGATAATCACTAAATCGTAATGGGTTTGTTTAAAAGATTGGAAGACTTTCCGGCGATTCAATGACGCAAGACTCATGAGGACTCCTTAGATATAGCGATCTTTATTTCACAATGCCGACTATTTTAAAAGATTCTGTCTTATCTGTCCTGTATGGATATCAAGTCTTTCTGCATTTATCCCAAAAAAGATAAATTAGATGAATAAAATAGATTAGATAAAAACTCGCTACGACAAGAACATCATCAATGAAAGAAGATAGGGTTTTCTCACCTATCACCATCAACCTCAATCAATCATTAACACAAATCCAATTAAAACAGATGCCCTTCTTAAGCCCCTTTCGCTATTACTGCTACACAAGATTGTTAAAATCTTGCAAATATTCTCCCCAGCCGCAAATTCATTTTACAAGCCATTAACACGAATCCATTTAAAACAGATACCCTTCTTAAGCCCATTTCGCTATCACTGCTGGCGCACGATTGTTAAAAGCATGCAAATATTCTCCCCAGCCACGAATCAGCCATAAAAAGATAAAACTGATTAAATCTCATTCCTACAAACGTTTAATCGCTAACAGCGCTATTTCTCCGTCAGATAAGCCACAAAATCACCGGTAAAACTTGTTGTTACAACATCCCCCACCATCACTTGTGTCTGTATTTCTAAACGACCTTTGCCAAATTTATGAAACATCTTTTCAAATTTCGCCCACGCTTTATCATCAACGCCGCGGCAAATGGCAATCGCATCTTCATTCATTGGCTTAGGATATTGAATATTTGCTTGCTGAATCACAATGTGGAGATTCTTCTCATGTCCTAACGCTTTAAGCTTTAAATGCAACCAACTCCAACCCACCAATAATGCCGAAGTATAAAGACTACCGCCGAACCCTGTATACATATGATTTCGATTATTTTCGAGCGGCACATGCAATTTTAACGTACTGTTTTCCCAGCGAATCGGCACAACACCCAATGATGCACTAATCGGGATCTCTCTCGGTAACCATTCACTTAAATAAGCACATACTGCTGCGGAATCATTCTGATTAAGCGCCATCTTCTCTCTCCATTGATTGTGTTAAATTCATCATGTTATAGGGCTTCTAAATGCGATTCTTCAATTATATCTCTTCAATATTATGCAAATTTGATAATAAAGCGCTCTCAATGATCACGCTTAACTACAACAAATTCGCGATAACTCCCCATACTCCATAATTTATTGCTTAAATTGGTAAGCGAGTCGCAATCATTCAATCCTATAAATGACAATCGAATATAGATTCACTTACCGATGATTTCAAGCTTCTCACACCTTTATAAAAGGTTTTAATAAAGACCTTTTTAGCTTTACTTATCGCTCTTATTAATAAAAACCATAAGATTTTCGGCCCTAATTGTGGTTAAATTAACTCATCGAAAGTCAGCAACAAAACCGAAGCTCACAACGCTTCCAGCTTTCTTGCCAATCTTTCTAATCATATTCAAAATATATAACAATCATCTCAGCGAAATGATTATGATACAGTCTAAATTCAGAGATTATGTCGTTAGATGATTTAAAATTTAAATGCAACAATCATACATTCGCCGCGAACAGCAAGTTCAAGGCAAAATATCAGTAAGGAGATATTATTATGGCTATTGAAACAATCAAAGGTATGTTACCTGCTTATGCAAAAGATATGCGTCTTAACTTCTCAACCGTATTAACAGAAGCAGGTGCGCCGGGCCTTACAGAGAAACAAATCGCGGCAATCGCAGTATCTGTTGCGCTTAGCACAAAATGCCAAGTACTCGTTGAACAGATGGAAAAATTCGCACAAGACTTCTTAACCGAAGAAGAGTACCAAGGTGCACAAATCGCAACAAGCATCATGAGCATGAACAATATCTACTATCGTTTCACACACTTAGTATCTAACGATGAGTACACAAAATTACCAGCACGTCTTCGTATGAACCAAATGGCAAACCCAGGTCTTGATAAAACAACATTTGAGCTTGCATCAATCGCTGTTTCAGCAGTGAATGGTTGTGGAATGTGTGTAGATTCGCACGAGAAAAACCTTCGTGATCTTGGTGTTTCTTCACAAGGTATCCAATCAGCAGTTCGTATCGCTGCGGTACTCTTCTCAGTAAGTGTTTCGCTTGCAAACTAGTTCAGGTCTGTCACATTTTATCAAGCAGCTCCATCTGATCTAAAAATGTGGCAAATGCTGGATCCATTGAAATTTTGATGATTTCATAACAGTGTCCTTAAGCACTGGAAATCCTTTCCCCTTTAAGGGTTTCTAAGTACTTATTTTCTCCCTACGGAACCAAATTCCTTAGGGAGTTTTTTTGCCTAGAAGATTTCTGAATAAAGCGAATGAATCCGATATACTAACTGACGATAAAGACTCAAAACGCCTTATTGTGAGTGATTTTCAAATCGCAAATATCTACACGATCTCAAGGAAGATCAGACAATAAGAGAGCAATAAAATTGTAAGAGGATAGAAGATGTTAAATTATTGGCAAACTGTCGGAGAAAATGCACGTCGTGCTTCCGAGAAATTACGCCTTGCTGATTCTGGGAAGAAAAATGCGCTCCTCGAAGCGCTCTATCAGGAAATTCTAGCGCATCAAGATGCCATTAAAATCGAAAATGCGAAAGACTTAGAAAATGCAAAATCGAAAGATTTTGATGCTGCATTTATTGATCGCTTAGCACTCACCAATGCGCGTATTTTAGATATGGCAAATGGTGTGAAAGAGATGATTCTCCTTCCTGACCCCATTGGCGAAATGACCGATATCAAAACGCGCCCATCGGGCATTCAAGTCGGGAAAATGCGAGTGCCTTTAGGGGTTATTGCCATTATTTATGAGTCTCGCCCCAATGTTACAATTGATGCCGCAGCGCTCTGCTTAAAATCAGGGAATGCCGCCGTATTACGTGGGGGAAGTGAAGCTTTTTACACCAACCAATATCTTGCAAAACTACTTGCGAATGCGCTCGAAAAAGTAGATTTACCAGCAGATGCGGTACAAATCATCAATACTACAGATCGTGAAATTGTCGATCTCATGGTAACCTCACCACAATATATTGATGTTGTCATTCCTCGCGGTGGTAAATCGCTTGTGGAGAGAATTAACCATCAAGCAACCGTGCCTGTGATTAAACATTTAGATGGTGTTTGTCATACTTATGTCGATATTGATGCCGACCTCAATAAAGCGTATCACGTTGTTGATAATGCTAAAACCCAGCGTTATGCACCTTGCAATACTATGGAAACCTTACTTCTTCACGAAAAGATCTTAAAGGATTTCTTACCAGAAATGGCAACGATTCTAGTGGAAAAAGGGGTGGAAATTCGGGCTTGTGAAACCACGCTTGCAATCTTAAAAGCGGAGAATATTCCGGCAATTATTGCTTCAGAAGAAGATTGGCATGCTGAATACTTAGCACCGATTCTTGCGGTGAAAGCCGTTAAAGATATGGATGCAGCCATCGATCATATTAATCATTATGGATCCCATCATACAGATGTCATCTTGACTGAAAACTACTCTAAAGCAACACACTTCTTAAGAGCTGTGGATTCTGCTTGCGTCATGATTAACGCATCATCTCGCTTTTGTGATGGTTTTGAATTTGGATTAGGCGCTGAAATTGGTATCTCCACAGATAAACTTCATGTTCGTGGTCCTGTGGGATTAGAAGGCTTAACCTCCCAAAAATATATCGTTCTTGGTCATGGCGAAGGACGACAATAAACAACATTTCTAAAAATCACAGGGATCATGCTTCTTGTGATCCCTTGATATATCAAGAAACATTCCGGCATGTTGTCATTTTTAAAGCTATAATATGCCACTTTTTTAAATAACTGATAAAATAGCATGGTATTTTGACTAGGAGTTAATAACATGACAGAAAAAGCAACACTTGAGAAAATCCATAGCCAAGTAACCGAGAATCCAGTAGTGATCTACATGAAAGGTAGCCCACAATTTCCAATGTGCGGATTTTCAAGCAGAGCTGCTCAAGCGCTTGCCGATACAGGCCTTCCTTTCTCATTCGTAAACGTAATGGACGATTCACTCATTTTTGAACATCTTCCAAAATATGCTGATTGGCCAACATTCCCACAAATCTATATCGGTGGCGAACTCATTGGCGGTTGTGACATCGTTTTAGAACTTGCAGAACGCAATAGCCTAAAACAGATGATGAATGATGCGATTGAAAATCAAGCATAATCAGAGAAACAGATAAATTATCATTCATTACAAAAGGCCCATCTTATATGGGTCTTTTGCTAACAAGGAGTCCTACAAATGAATGTCTTTGAGATAAAACACCCTCTCGTTGCCCACAAAATTGGTAAAATGAGAAAAGCTGAAATCTCTACTAAAGATTTTAGAGAATTAGCCTCAGAACTCGCGCAATTACTGGCTTATGAAGCAACTAAAGATTTAGAAACAGAAACTCGCATAATCGAAGGATGGGCGGGCGATGTAGAAGTAGAACAGATCAAAGGTAAAAAAGTAACGATCGTTCCTATTCTAAGAGCTGGTATCGGTATGCAACAAGGCGTTTTAGAGTTAATTCCCGGCGCACGTGTATCAGTAGTCGGTTTTGAAAGAGATCCTGAAACATTAGAAGCAGTCGCTTACTATCAAAAGCTCACAACCCACATGGAAGATCGTACTGCACTAATCATCGATCCAATGCTCGCAACCGGCGGTACAGCTATTGCCACTATTGATCTATTGAAACAAGCTGGTTGTAAAAAAATTAAAGCGCTCTTCCTCGTTGCAGCACCAGAAGGAATTGCAAAGTTACATGCAAAACATCCGGATGTCGATGTTTATACTGCCTCCGTTGATAAATGCCTCAATGAAGATGCCTATATTCTTCCTGGGCTTGGCGATGCCGGCGATAAAATTTTTGGAACAGTAGAAGAGGCATAATCATCCGCCTCATCTATCATCCATAGATATTGAGCTCCTTGCAATGATTGACTCCCTAAATCAAGAGATACAATCATTTCGAGAGCTCTTTTGTTTTTTTAACCTTTTATAAAAACTGCAACAAATCTAAATTATTTACACAATGATGTTTTAAGATAATCTCTGCATCTTACCGCCATTTTAATTAAAAAAATATGGCAAAGCAGATAGCAAAAGTATCAATTACCTTTTCAATTTCGATAATTTAAAAGATAATAAGTTGATTATTGATGAATGATATAGCAACGGATCGTTACATGTTTCATTCGTTGCTCTAAAATAATATCGACATTAAAATTCCATTGTAAAGAGACCCTAATATGATCCCTTTCTTGAAGAAAATGCCTGTAAAATCACTCACGCTGTTATTTGGAGCGTTTTTAACATTCACCCAAATGACCATTGCTTCTGAAGAAAATGAGCAAGCTTGGTTTAAAACCGGAAAACAAGCCATTATCAAAAAAGATTGGGAAACCTATCAAGCATCACGTGAAAAACTGGCAGAATCATCATTATTGCCCTATCTTGAGTTTTACTACTATCAAGAGCGTATTGAAGAAACTGATCCACAGGAAGTCCTAGAATTTGCCGATAAACATGCTAAAGAGCCTTTTTCTAACACCTTAAAGATCGTTCTTTTCAGAGATCGTGAGCGACAAAAGAATTTTCAGTTTATCTTAGACAATGCCCATTTCGCGAATACTTTAGGGCTAAAGTGCTATCTCTATAATGCCCAATATCAACAATCCACGCTTGATCTTGCGGAGTTTCAAAGATCGTGGGAAAGCAATCTACAACTGCCATCAGGTTGCTCTAACGTTGAAGAGTTTTGGTTAAAGAACAATCACAACCAAAGCTTAGTGATTAAAAAAATTGATGAACTCATTCAAGCAGGAAGAATCACTAAAGCAAAAGAGTTGATCGCAACATTACCTGAAAGTAAACAAGCTTACTACAATCACTTCATTGATCTTCTCAATGATCCTAGCCGCTTACTAGATACCACCACTTTCTATCCTGATGGCCAAGCACTCTATGCAAAAGTGATTCAAAAATGGTCTAGTCAAAATTCCCTAAAAGCTGGCAGAGGTTTACAGTTTGCCAAGGAGCATGATCTCTTAACTGAGCAAGATTATATCTCTTTACGAAATCGTATTGCCGTCTTCCAAGCAGGTCGAAATGATGTTGTTGCACCGCTTGAGAAAATTCTCGCGATTCCTGCTGAAGAACGAGATGATCAAATATTACAATGGGGATTTCGCCTAGCTGCTAAAAGAGGTGATTATCCTGTTGCGCTTGCCCTGCTCTCTAATCTATCACCAGAAGCTCAACAAGAAGATGTCTGGCGTTATTGGTTAGGCCGAACTTATGCAGAAGTCGGCGATCATGCACAAGCTAAACATTACTATGAGCTCATTCAAAATAATCCCTCATTTTATGGTTTCTTGGCAGCGGATGAATTGCAACATAATTACGATGGCATTACCGCAATTGCCAATGAACAACGACAAGCGATAACCGCCGGCCTTAATAGCCGTTTCTCCATGGGATTGCTCTTAGCAAAAGTCAATGAAGAATATTTTAGCCGCTTAAAGTGGCGCGAAGCACTCAACAATAGCAATAAAGAGGAACAAGAAGTCGGCAGCATTGTTGCATTTGAGGAAGGCTTTTATAATTTAAGTCTACAAGCTGCAGCTAGAGCACGCGTAACTGGAGGTTTACCATATCGTTATCCTAGTGCTTATGTGCCAATCATTGAAAAGTATAGTGATGATTTCATCACTAAACCCGTCGTTTTAGGGCTCATTCGTCAAGAAAGCCTCTTTCACGAAAAAGCAAAATCGCCGGCAAATGCCCATGGATTAATGCAACTCTTAATTCCTACAGCAGAGAAAATGTCCTCTAATTTAGATGAAAGTGAAAGAGAGTCACTTTATAATCCTGATGCGAATATTCGCTACGGCGTGACCTATCTTCATCATTTGCAAGAGAGCGTTGGCAGCTGTATTCCCTACATTTTAGCGAGTTATAATGCCGGTCCCCATAATGTGAAAAAATGGCTTCCTAACGATGCCGATAGCGATATCGATCTCGCGCTTTGGATCGAAACGATTCCATTCTATGAAACTCGTGGTTATGTCAAAAATGTGCTGAGTAATGCCGTGATCTATCATACACTCAATAAAGATCCGAAAAGACTTTCTGAGTACCTCAACTGTAAAGTGCCATAAACAATACCGACTAAATAGTCAGAGAACTCACATCTTATGAACCGTAAAAAGTCATCGTATTAATGCTACAATACGATGACTTTTTTATAGAAAGCTTTCCCGCTACTTCCTCATCGATATTCCATGGAAAATCATTGACATGCTCTACAAATTGCTCTTTATCATTCTTATCTTTTTAGGCTTCTTTCTCTTCCTTCGTTGGAAATTTATGCCCAAAAAGCAGATTATTGAAGATAAACCAACGCCAGCATCATGGTATCAATCTGTTCCCGGATTATTCACGCCAGCAGAACAGCTCTTTTTATCAAACTTAGAGATGGCAATTGAAGGACTTCCAGTCAGACTTTTCGGCAAAGTGCGTATTGCCGATATTATCAAAGTAAAACCAGGTCTTGAACGCGGCGATTATTCCGGCGCATTTAGTAAAATTCGCTCTAAACATGTGGATTTTGTCCTGACGCATCCTTTAACAACTGCGCCACTGTTGGTGATCGAGCTTGATGATAGTTCACACGATCAATATGAGCGGAAAGTCAGAGATGCATTTGTGGATGAAGCCATGTATCAAGCACAAATTCCGATTATGCATGTGCCGCTTCGTAAGCGCTACAACGAACAAAATTTGCGCGCACAAATTGTCGAAATTTTAAGACAACACCACGATTACCGCTTTCAAGAGATGTAATGATAACGATGTCGGATCATTCATCAGAACAACACTATTTCTATGTTCTTCACTGCCGGGATAATACCTTTTATGCCGGATATACTACTGATCTTTCCAGAAGATTAATCGAGCATAATGATGGTGTTGGCGCCAAATATACCCGATTAGACAAACGTAGACCGGCGATCATGATTCACTCCGAGCAATTTACAACACGAAGTGATGCCATGAAACAAGAATACGCGTTTAAACAACTTACAAGAAAGCAGAAAGAAACTTATCTCGCGGAATATTCAGCGCACCAATCCTCTAACGATTAAAGCGGATTGACTCAATACTTTCACGAAGCGCCGCTTCATATTGTGGAAACTCATGCTTCACAGAGTTAAAATTAAACATCAACAGTGTATCCTCTAAAATCGTCACCAAAAGCAGATTATGAATATCGGTATCAACGGCATTTGAGGTCATCTCAAACATGATCCATTCTTCACCATCAAGCATAACGATCTCATTTTTAATCCACTCAATTCCCGGAATAGATTGATCAAATACTGCTGTAAACTGCGTTTTTAATACCGGCAATGTTGCGCCTGTCACATCTGCTTTATAGTCATAAGCAATGGTCGTTGAACCGGCTTCATTACCCACGGCATAATTTGGCGCACGATGACTTGGCCACTTCAACGCGATAATTTCTTCTGATAAAGGTTTAAAATCTGCCGGCGCTTCAAACGTGACCGTTGTACCTTCAACCGTCATTGTTTCTGCCAATAAAAGAGATGAAGACAAT
>DXHP01000178.1 GCA_019113305.1 Candidatus Ignatzschineria merdigallinarum
ACCGCAAAACCTTGAAGCATTTCATCAACCGTTGGTCCAATGAGATGAATGCCGACGATCTTCTCATCTTCACCCACACAAACCATCTTCATCGCTGTCTTCACTGGCTTTGTACTAAAATTCGAGTACATTGCTGTAAATGAAGTCGTATAACATTTCACCGCATCCGCGCCATATTCTGCAATTGCTTGTTTTTCTGTGATACCTGTTGTACCAATCGGCGGATGAGAAAAGACAATACTAGGAATTTTACTGTATTCTAAATGGCGATCTATCATCCCGCTATGGAGTCTATCCGCTAAACGTCGTCCCGCAGCAATCGCAACAGGGGTTAACTGGAACTGCCCGCCCATAATGTCACCAAGTACATAGAAATCTGTAACATTCGTCTCTTGGAATTTATCAACGGTAATCGTGCCATCTTCGTTCACATTAACATCTGTATTTTCCAAACCAATATTATGGGTGTTATAACCTCGACCGATTGCCCAGATTAATTCATCCACAACAAGCGTCTCTTTTTCTGTTTGAATCGTTAACGCACCATCGGCATTTTTCACCACAGATTGCACATTAGAATTAGCGTGTAATGTTAAATGATCGTCATTTTCTAAAACTTCTTTTAAATGATCTGTCACATATTCATCAAAACTGCGTAATACCATATTCCCACGACAGATCAGATGCGTTTCACTACCGAGCGCTGACATCAATTGGGCAATCTCTACCGCAATATAACCCGCACCTACAATCGCGATACGTTTTGGTGCTTCTTCAAGCGCAAAGAATTCATTAGAAGTAATCCCAAATTCTGCACCAGCAATCTCTGGCACTAATGGATAACCGCCCGTTGAGACCACGACGATATCAGCACAATAAGTCTCACCATTCACTGCAACCGTTTTATTATCCACAAACGTCGCTTCACCATGAATCACATCAACGCCGGCATCAGGCATATAACTATTGTTATACCAAGTCACGATATTATTAATATATTGATCGCGTTTCTCTTTTAATACTTTCCAAGAAAATTCTGGCGCACCAAAGGTAAAACCATATCCTTTTGCATCATCAAACATATGGGCAATATTCGCGGCATTCCACATCACTTTTTTAGGAACACAACCCACATTCACACAGGCTCCACCCAGTTTATCTTTTTCGATTAAAAGACATTTTACACCGTAGCTCGCTGCTCTTTCTGCATATGAAAGCCCACCTGAACCACCACCAATAATAATTGCATCATACTGCTTACTCATTTTTAGTCCTTTTCCTGAGAAGTTATTACGACTGAAAAATTAACGTCACCGCAGATCCTTTCCACAGTGACAAACTCAATTCTAATAGATCCTGACCATCGTCAGGATCAACTATCAAGAGGGATTAATTGATGTTATGAAATTGACGATTCACAATATCAAAAAATGGCACAACCTCTTCTACTCCAGAAACATGGCGCGCAATATTGATTGCTTCTCGCGCTTCTGGCTCATTGACGATTCCCATCAAATACACTTTACGATTTGATGTTTCCACCTTCACGTTACCGGCATTAAAGCCCTTCAGTTTAATCTGTGTTGCTAATGCCGATTTCACTTTTGCAGTAATCATCGCATCAGTTGTAATGCTGGCAAATGAAGCTTCCGGCGCAATAATCAACTCATTATGCACCCCTTTGACATGCTGTGTTTTTGCAACCGCACTCTCAACTTCTAACCCTAATGTTTGCGTTGGCACTTCGCCGAGAATCAGAACTTTTCCGTTATAACTTAAAATACTGATATGTGCGTTATTACGTCCTGGCAACTGACCAATCATATTTTGTACTTTCACCGTGATCGCATTATCTTCGACAATTTGACCCGCTGTACGACGATCATTCACACCTGCCGCTGTCGCACCGACGCCACCTGCGATAATTGCCGGCACACAACCTGCTAACAGCACTACAAAACTACTTAATAATAAAAAACGCTTAAACATTGTGTTCTCCTAAGATTTAAATACTTCAATACTTAACTTCTTAATCTCTTTATTTTTATCCAATAACATCAATCGTTATTGGATGGTAGATTGAACTTTAAGCCCATCTTGCAATATCTTATTGCGCAACCATTGGTTTAACGAAAAACTTTATCAATCATTGCGCACCAAATATGAATCACTAAGATATGCACTTCCTGCACACGCGCTGTACGGCGACTTGGCACATTCACTAAATGTAGATCTGACGAGTGAATGTCTCGCATTTTCCCACCCGTTTCACCAGTTAAGGCAAGCACGATCATGCCTTTCTTTAAGGCTTCTTCGATCGCAAGATTAATACTTTTTGAATTACCACTTGTACTAATCGCAATTAAAACATCACCAGCATTCCCTAGTGCCATCACTTGCTTAGAAAATACTTCATCATAACTATAATCATTGGCGATTGACGTTAAGTTAGAACTATCAGTTGTCAATGCTATCGCTGGCAATGGCGCTCGTTCGGTTTCAAAACGATTCATTAACTCGGCTGCAAAATGTTGCGCATCAGCGGCTGAACCACCGTTACCACATACCAATACCTTCTTACCGGCTTGGAGCGACTGAATCATTAACTCGCCTGTTGCCTCAATTACTTTTGGCATTTTTTCAAGCGCTAACTGTTTAACTGCAATACTCTCTTCTATATGTGAAATAGCTGTCATTTAAAGATCTCCATAATAGAAAAGACCCAGACATTTCTCATCTGAGTCTTTTACTGATATTTAATCGTACATCATACCGTTAACAGGTCTTTGATTTTACTCATCGCCTGATTTTCAATTTGTCGAATTCGCTCTGCAGAAACTGAGTACTTTTCAGCAAGCTCAGTTAATGTAGGTCGCTCTTCATCCTCATCACGCATCCAACGCTGCATAATGATATCCTTACTACGAGGATCTAATTCTGCTAACGCATTATTTAATTTTTCATTTTTATGTGTCGTGTAATCTTCTTGTTCCAGCTCTTGAGAAGGATCTAACGTATTGCTAGAGAGCCAATCTGAAGGACTAAAATCACCATCATCAGCATGACTTCCTACCGGCAAATCAAATGCCAAATCATTCGAGAAAAGTCGCATTTCCATACGCTTCACTTCTGCTTTACTCACATTCAATTCTTTTGCGATATCCGCCGCTTCATCATCCGTTAACCATTCTAAAGTCTCTTTAGATGAACGCAGATTAAAGAAGAGTTTACGCTGCGCTTTTGTCGTTGCAACTTTCACAATCCGCCAGTTGCGAATCACAAATTCATGGATTTCTGATTTAATCCAATAGACCGCGAAAGAGATTAAACGCACATTATAAGAAGGATCAAAACGCTTTACAGCTTTCATCAATCCCACATTTCCTTCTTGAATGAGATCCACTAACGGCAAGCCGTAACCGGTATAATTCTTAGCGATATGCACAACAAATTTTAGATGGGACATAATCAAAGTTTGCGCCGCATGAAGATCTTCATGTTCGATCAATCGATAGGCGAGCGCTTGCTCTTGTTCTGCACTTAAAGTGGGGATGTCGCCAATAGCACTTATATAGGCATCTAATCCGTCCGCTACAGATGGAAAAGTATTGGCTCGAAGCACTAATTGTTTATCTTCACTCGGCATTAAACAGCCCTCCAAATCTTAGTCATAAAAGGTCTAAAACATCGTGATAAACGATTTAAACTCAACCTTTTTCCAAAATTTATAACACTCTTTATTATAACAAACTTGATCTACCTCGTCCTTATTTAATCTACTTTTCATCTTTTTTAAAAAAGCGTAAATTACCTCACAAAACATTTAGATTAGTTTTTATCAATCAGTGAGTTAACACACCAACCGATATGCCTCACTTTTTTTATCTGAGCACCAGTAGATTCAGATCAGAATCCTTGTTAGTATCTAAGACTTACTTCAAATTCAGTATAACAACCCAAAATTCAGTATAAAGGATAGATCTCAATGGATTCTCCAAATAATAAAACTGAAGATCTTCGTATTGAAGCGCTTCGCTATCATGCACAACCTCACCCCGGGAAAATTTCTGTTGAAGCGACTAAACCGCTCGTCAACTCTAAAGATCTTTCGCTCGCTTACTCACCTGGCGTTGCCTATGCCTGTGAAGAGATTCAAAAAGACCCATTAACTGCGCTCGACTATACTGCTCGTGGCAACTTAGTCGCCGTTATCAGTAATGGAACCGCTGTTTTAGGACTTGGCAATATCGGTCCATTAGCAGGAAAACCTGTAATGGAAGGAAAAGGCGTTCTCTTCAAAAAGTTCTCCAACATCGATGTGTTCGATATTGAGATTGATGAAACTGATCCTGATAAATTCATTGATATCGTTGCTAGCCTTGAGCCTACATTTGGTGGTATCAACTTAGAAGATATTAAAGCACCCGAATGCTTCCAAATTGAGCAAGAGCTTAAAAAGCGCATGAATATCCCTGTATTCCATGATGACCAACATGGAACCGCGATTATCACAGCTGCAGGTGTTCTCAATGCTTTAAAATTGGCTGACAAAAAAATTGAAGAGATCAAGCTCGTATGTAGTGGTGCTGGCGCAGCTGCGATCTCTTGCTTAAATCTTTTAATGCAATTTGGCCTTAAAAAAGAAAATATTACTGTTTCAGATCGTGACGGTGTTGTAAATCATCATCGTACGGAAGAGACACTTGATGAATACAAGTCTTTCTTCTTACAGCAAACAGACAAAATGACACTCGGCGAAATCATCGAAGATGCTGATGTTTTCTTAGGTCTTTCAGCACCAGGCGTTTTAACTGCTGAAATGGTGAAAAAAATGGCGCCGAATCCGCTCATTTTTGCACTTGCAAACCCTGAGCCAGAAATTCGCCCAGAACTCGCTCACGCCGTTCGTGAAGATGCGATTTTAGCAACCGGTCGCTCTGATTATCCAAATCAGGTCAATAACGTTCTCTGCTTCCCTTATCTTTTCCGTGGCGCGCTTGATTGCGGTGCAACAGAAATTAACGAAGCAATGAAAATGGCGTGTGTGAAAGCAATTGCCGACCTAACACATAAAGAGCCAACGGATGAAGTATTACATGCGTATCCTGGTGAAACGCTTCGTTTCTCACGCACATATATTATTCCAAAACCGTTTGATCCCCGTTTAATTGTGGAACTTCCTATTGCTGTTGCAAAAGCGGCAATGGAATCTGGTGTTGCCCTTCGCCCGATTCAAGATTTTGAAGAGTATCGCCATCGTTTAAGCGAGCACTTTAACAAAACCAATATGGCAATGCGTCCGATCTTCAACCAAGCAAAAGAAAATGCTCGCACCATCGCTTATTGTGAAGGCGAAGATGAACGCGTACTTCGTGCTGTATATTTAGTCAAACAAGATCGCCTTGCAAACCCAATCCTAATTGGTCAACCAAAAGTGATTCAAAGCCGCATTGAAGAGCTCGGCATCAATCTTCCAACAAAAGTATTATCGCCAGAAGATACCATCAGCAAAGATATTGACAGCGAATATGTTCAAATCATTGACTATCGTAATCCACCAATGCTCGATCAATGCGCAGATAAATATTACAGCGTCATGAAACGTAAAGGGATTACTCCTGAACTCGCTCGTCAGCGTATGCAAACACGAGGAAATCTCCTCTCAGCAATGCTATTAGAGCTTGGCGAAATTGATGGACAGATTAGTGGAGTTCTTGGGCAATATCATCGCCATGTACATCATATCGTCGATGCTATCGGGTTAAGAAAAGGCACATCACAACCTGCCGCTGTCAGCCTCTTACTTTCACCAAAAGGCCCTCTTTTCTTCTGTGATACGCATGTTAATGAAGATCCAACGGCGGAAGAATTGGCAGATATCACCAAAATGGCAGCAGAAGTTGTCGCACGTTTTGGAATTACGCCAAAAGTGGCGCTTCTTTCCCATTCCAACTTTGGTTCACGTGAATCGAAATTCTCTAGAAAGATGCAAGATACCTTGAAAATCTTAAAAGAGACAGCACCTGAACTCGAATGTGAAGGAGAGATGCAACCTGACCTCGCTATTTGGGAACGTTACCGTAATGCTTACTTCCCAAATTCTGAGTTAGAAGGAATGGCGAATCTCTTTATTTTCGCAAATATTGATACCGCAAACGTCACATACAACTTTGTCCGCACCATTAGCGATAGTATTGTTGTCGGTCCAATCTTAACGGGACCTTCAAAACCGGCACACGTTGTTACTAATATTGCAACAGCGAGACGTATCGTCAACGTCACTGCAATGTGCGCAACTGACGCGATTTAACTTATCAATAGTTACATCATTTGTCATAAAGATACCCCTCAAAGGATGAAGGTGCTAGAATACTTTTTCCTTTTTGGGGTTTTTATTTTCCAACAAAAGAACGAAATATTATGAGCTTAAAACGACTAACATTTTTTCTTGCGACATTCTTTATCCTTCAAGCTTGTGGATCCAGCGGCAGTTATACTGTTCGCTCTGGTGACTCCTTAAGCCAAATTGCGACTAGCCACAAGATGTCCGTTAGTGAACTTCAACGCTTAAATAATATCTCCAATCCCAATCACATTCGGGTAGGACAAGTTCTTCGTGTCAACGGCAAAGCCGGATCAGCGGTTAGAAGCAACAATACTTCAAATCGTAATATTGCCGCAACCAACAATTCCCCACAAAAATTAGCGGCACGCGATAATACGATCATTACACCTAAACCTGCTGCACCTAAAGATCAAGTTTCTACAGGTATTAGCGGCTGGGTAAAACCCACTGATGGCGCCGTTGTAAAAAACTACAACCCCAATATTCCGGGGCAAAAAGGCATTCAAATTGCCGGTACAATCAATCAGCCAATCAAAGCCGCGCACGATGGTGAAGTCGTCTTTGCCGGCGCAGGAAACTCTGGCTATGGTCAATTAATCATT
>DXHP01000179.1 GCA_019113305.1 Candidatus Ignatzschineria merdigallinarum
CACCGCTATTAAACAGAAGAAAAATGCCGGCAACAACCATCTCAAGTGCGAAGATACAGAGAATATCATACAAAAGAGCACCAATACGACGATGAAGCAGGGCGCGGGGATAGCTTGTCATTCACAACTCCTGAAGGGCGCTTTGTGTAATATGTAGCGCATGATACATGATAGATTTAGGAAAATGATTGTTTGAGTATTTCATTGAAGTGAGATTGGCTCAACAGTCAAATAGGGCTTTATTTTAGCATGCGAAAAACGAATTGGAGAATCGGATCATCCAGATTATGTTTTTCGATAAATTACATGAATATTAGGGTCTATATTTTTTAGATAGGATTTAGCGCACTTCCTAATGGCTCCATCCCTTGACGACCTCCCGCCTTGATAAAGTAGTTAATTAGATGTTCAGTAATAGAGTCAAGGGGTCGGTCTTTCGACCAAGCGACCCCTACAGCCATAGGTGGTGGAGCTGGTTTCAAAGTAATGTTATAGATCCGTTTACCTTCTAAGGACCAAGGACGGTACACTGCATCGGATAAAATCGTAACACAAGAGCCATTTGCGACCATACTTCTAACAGCCTCCACTGAGCTGGTACGCAACATAATATTGGGCGTTCCACCATATTGTCGCCAAAAATTCATAGCCCAATTTTCCGCTTCATCAAATGTGAGCATGACATAAGGTTCTCTAGAGAGTTCTAAAAATGTGACATATTCCTGATTAAGTAAGTGATGCCCCTCGGGAAGCCAGAGTCTACGTACTGAATCAAAGAGGTCTCTGACTTCTAGTTTTTCGTTATCAACATTCGAGCTAAGAAGTACAGCAAGATCAATAGAACCATCGATGAGGCCTTCTTCAATCTCTTTGCGAGAGAGTTCCATCACATTTAAAGTGAGATTGGGATAGAGCTTTTGAATGCGAGCAAGGTGCATAGGAAGAAAATAACTGATAATTGTTCCGGTTCCTGCAATGTTGAGGGTACCGTAATGTTGATTTAATCCTTGGACATTCATGGCAGCTTCGACTCGATCTAAAATCTCATAAGAGTGTTTTAGAAAGTAATTACCAGGTTCAGTAAGGACCATTCCTGTTGGCAGTCTAACGAATAAATCGACATGTACAATTTCTTCTAATTGTTTGATTGCAATGGTGATTGCTGATTGCGTGATATTAAGTCTTTGTGAAGCTAGTGATATTTGTCCGGTTTCAGCGGTAGCGACAAAGTAGCGGATCTGTCTAAGCGTAAAAGACATAGAAACACTCCTGTTAGATAGTAATTTATCAAGGTATTAATTATTTTTATATTAGTGTATAAAAAAATAAAATTATTTAATTGCATCAAAATACCCTATTGTGAGTTCAAGAGCAAAAATAGAATGAAATCAAAACGTAATCGCCCATTCTTATGGGAATAATGAGTAGTTGTTGATATTAAGCTTACAAGAATAGAAGGTTATTTTTTAATCAAAAAACTAGTGGCATGTAGGATGCAAAGGTTATTAAAAACGGTTTACTGGGTATTCTAGCTCTATGTTAAATTTTAAAATAAAAACAAAAATCTATTAATAAATAATTAAGAATAATGATGAATAAAGACTTAAGCCACTTTGAATTAAAGCGTGTGATCTGAGAGGTGATGAGTTAAGGAGGTCGTTTTGAAAAAGTCGAGAGTAGATTTGAATTCAGATCTTGGAGAAGGGTTTGGTATTTGGCGTGCGGGTGATGGTCAAGATGCTGAGATTTTACAGCTAATTTCTTCTGCGAATATTGCAACGGGATTTCATGCCGGTGATCCGATGATTATGGATGAAACGGTTAGACTTGCGAAAGAACGAAAAGTTGGTATTGGAGCTCATCCGGGCTATCGTGATCTAGTTGGTTTTGGACGACGTAAACTGAATGCAACTAAGGATGAATTGATCAATGATATTGTTTATCAAGTAGGTGCATTGGAAGCGATAGCAAGACGTTATGATTTGCCAATCCAACATGTGAAACCACATGGAGCTCTTTATATGACGATTGCAGATGATGCGGATCTTTCGGAAGTGCTAGTGAAAAGTGTCCAAAAAATTTTCCCAGAGGCATATATATTTTGCATGGATGTCTCAAAAACCTATGAGATTGCGAAGAGCTTAGGGCAACCTGTGATTCGTGAGTTTTATGCAGATCGTGATTATGATGATAGTGGTAGCTTAGTTTTCACTAGAGGAATGGGGCGTTTAGATCCTGTAGCAATTACGGATAAAGTTGTGCGAGCATGCCTTGATGGAAAAGTGAAGACAGTGACTGGTCAATGGCAGAAAATAGAGTTTGAATCAATTTGTATTCATAGCGATACGCCGGGTGTTGTCGAATTATTGAAAGCAATTCACGCGGGGCTTGAAGCTGAGAACATTGATATTAGTAATCAGTTTGTCTTACCGTGATTAACTATTAAATAGTATTAGATATATGAAAATAAGGTTATCGGCTACGTTTTTTTGTAAGACACATTATTAACTAGCTTGAAGACAGTAGTCGTACTAGTAAATCAATCAATGTATGGTTGAAGAAAAATCATTTGATCTATTAAGTAATAATGAGGAGTCAAAATTATGGAAATATTAAGTCCAATGCCAGGTATATTTTATCGTAGACCATCACCAGAATCACCATGTTATGTGGAGATAGGGCAAGAAGTAAAAAGTGGTGATGTCTTAGGTCTTATTGAAGTTATGAAACAATATAGTGAGTTGACCGCAGAAAAAGATGGTGTAATTGAAGCAATCTTAGTGGAAGATGGCGATGCCGTTGAAGCTGGGCAAGCGATTGTTGTTATCAGATAACGCATTTAAAAAATGCATTATTTAAGTTTATAAGCGTCTCTCGTAATTTATAAATTGCATCTCTAAAATTAAAATAAATATTTTATGAAATACGTCTAATAGGTATTTTTAGAGGTATTTAACCATCGGGAAATAGTTAAATGGGATGCCACATCTTATCTTTAAGCTCGATAAAAAATAATAATAAGCGTACATCACAGAATTAATGTTAATTCCGCTTCAAGTGAAGAGTGGTGATAGCGCATTTGAATCAAATTACATAATCACAAAGAGGAATCAAATATGGAAATTTTAAGCCCAATGCCAGGTGTGTTTTATCGTAGGCCGTCTCCAGAGTCACCATGTTACGTTGAAGTAGGTCAAGCCGTAAAGATCGGCGATGTTTTAGGACTCATTGAAGTCATGAAACAATATAGTGAGTTGACTGCTGAGGCAGATGGAACTATTACTGCGATCTTAGTCGAAGACGGTGATGCCGTTGAAGCAGGACAAACGATCATTGTAATTGGGTAGGAGGAATTCTGTTATGAAAAAATTATTAGTAGCCAATCGCGGTGAGATTGCTGTGAGAATTATTCGAGCTGCAAAAGAGATGGGAATTCCCGTAGCGTTAGCCAGAAGTAGTGCCGATAAAGATAGTTTAGCTGCAAAGCTTGCGGATGAATGTGTTGAAATTGGTCCACCACAAGTGGCAAAGAGTTATTTAAATCAAGAGGCGATTATTGCAGCCGCAAAAAAAATTGGTGCAGATGCTATACATCCAGGATATGGTTTCTTAGCAGAAAATGCCGGATTCTCAAAGCTTGTCGAAGAGTCAGGATTAACTTTTGTCGGTCCGAAAGGGGAAACGATTGTTTTAATGGGCGATAAAGCGGCAGCAAGAGCGACTGCCGTGAAAGCAGGAGTACCTGTTGTTCCAGGAAGTGAGGGAATCCTTCGTACTTTAGATGAAGCGTTTGAAGCGTCTAAGGCCGTCGGTTACCCATTGATTATTAAAGCAGTTGCCGGAGGTGGCGGACGTGGCATGCGTGTTGTGGAAAACGAGTCACAATTTGCGAAAGAATTTGAGATGGCACAACGGGAGGGCCTAGGGGCTTTTGGTGATGATGGAATGTACTTGGAGCGTTTTATTCCAAGAGCGCGACATATTGAGGTTCAGGTTTTAGGGGATGGAGAGAATGTTATCCACCTTTATGATCGTGAGTGTTCATTACAACGTAGAAGACAGAAAGTATTTGAAGAAGCACCATCACCGTCATTAAATAATGAAGTACGCGAGGCACTTTGTAACTCAGCGGTTGCTTTAGCCAAGAGTGTGAACTATCGCGGTGCGGGTACTGTAGAGTATCTTTATGACGATCAAAGTGGAGAGTTTTTTTTCATAGAGATGAATACTAGGATTCAAGTTGAACATCCTATTACAGAGATGATCACAGGTGTTGATCTTATTCGTGAAATGCTACACATCGGTTCGGGAAGAAAATTACGTTATCAGCAATCTGATATTTCTATTCGTGGCGCTGCGATTGAATGCCGTATTAATGCGGAAGATCCTAGTAATAACTTTATGCCAAATATTGGCACGATCGAAAGACTCCAATGGGGGAGTGGGCCTGGGATTCGTATTGATTCTATGCTCTATGAGGGTTATACGGTCCCACCATTTTATGACTCAATGCTTGCGAAGATGATTGCTTGGGATGAGAGCCGTGAGGAGGTTCTCGCAAGAATGGAGCGTGCAATTTCTGAAACGCATATCGAGGGGCTAAAGACAACCTTACCGTTACATTTAGCGCTCGTTAAAGATTCTGAGGTTGTGAAAGCACAATTCCATACGAATTGGTTAGAAGCTTGGATGGCTGAGCATTTTGGCACTAAATAGTGGAAGTTTAAAATTATAAAAGAGCCTGCAAGAGTGATGGAATTACACCCCTTTTTTTGGTTCGAAAAAGAGAGAGATACTCTCCAATTAATTCAATAATCGCAAACAGCGAGGAGGATTTTATGACGATTCGTTATGTCCCAAGTGGTGATGAGTTTATATTTGTAGAATTAAGCGAAGATATGTCGCTTGAAGCATTCTTTAAGAGTATGGCAATTACAACGAAACTTGAAGAAATGAAAGTGGCAGGGGTAACTGAAATTTGCCCTGCAAATGCCTCTTATCAGGTACGGTTTGATCCAGATATCATTAGTGTTGATGATTTATTAGGGATTTTAAAAGGTATTGAAGATGAGAGTGAAAATATTCAGATGCGTTTAAAAACACGTCTTATTGAGATCCCTGTTTTCTTTAATGATCCATGGACAACAGGTGTTGCACAAAAGTTTAGAGACCGTCATCAAGAGGCAGAATCTAAAAATGATATGGAATATGCAGCAAAGATTAATGGCTATGAGAGTGTTGATGCTTTCTTTGAAGCTTATACAGGTTCACCGTGGTTTGTCTCAATGGTCGGGTTTGTAGCGGGATTACCGTTTCTTTTCCAAATGGTTGAGCGTAGTAAGCAGATAGAAGTTCCGAAGTATTTGAGTCCGAGAACTGATACGCCAAAACAAACTGTCGCAATGGGCGGTTGTTTTAGCTGCATCTATGCGGTTCAAGGTGCTGGTGGTTACCAAATGTTTGGGATTACACCGATTCCGATCTTTGATCCAGAAG
Organism: Candidatus Ignatzschineria merdigallinarum; assembly: GCA_019113305.1. Lineage (GTDB taxonomy): Bacteria > Pseudomonadota > Gammaproteobacteria > Cardiobacteriales > Wohlfahrtiimonadaceae > Ignatzschineria > Ignatzschineria merdigallinarum. Next base: position 5,497 of record DXHP01000179.1, read on the forward strand.
AGAAAGGAGCGCATATGAAAGATGGAATGGTTTTCTTTAAACCTGGTGATATTGTGAAATTTAAGCCAATTGGGCAAGAAGAGTACGATTGTTATGTAGAACAGGCAGAAGCAGGGAACATTGAACTCAATATCAAAGAGGTTGAGTTCTGTACAGATGAGTTCTTAAAAGATCCCGTTTCCTATAACCATCAACTTTTGGGGGAATAATTATGAATCGTACTATCGAAATTTTAAAACCAGGTTTAGCATCAACTATCCAGGATGAAGGACGCCAAGGATATTACCATTTAGGTATTCCGCCATCAGGAGCGATGGATCAATACTCATATTATGGTGCCAATCTATTGGTAGGCAATCCTAAAAATGCAGCTGTGATTGAATGTACTTTTTTAGCACCAGAAATGAAATTTAATAGTGATGCTGTAATAGCTGTAACTGGTGGGAATTGTATACCTAAAATTAATGGTGAAGAGCGTTCCGCAAATGAGCGCCTTGAGATTAAAGCTGGTGACATTCTCTCTTTTGGTTTTATGACAGCAGGGGCGCGTGCTTATATTGCGGTTGCTGGAGGTATTGATGTTCCAATTATTTTAGGTAGTCGATCAACCTATATTTTAGGGGCAGTAGGCGGACATCAGGGGCGAAAGTTAATTGCCGGAGATGTATTGCATATTGGAGATCTAGTAACGATCATGCCAAAGAAAACATCGATTCCTGAAATGTATCAACAGGCGCTTCCTAAAACAGCTGAAATTCGTGTTACGCCAGGACTTTATGATCATCTTCTAACTAAAGAAGGTCAGCAAGATTTCTATGAGATGACGTGGAAAGTGAGTTCCGAGTCGGATCGTATTGGTTACCGTTGTAAGGGGGAAAAGCTCTTAGGGTTTATTGATCGTCAAGCGCCCTTTGGAGCAGGTGCAAATCCATCAAATATTGTAGATGCACCATACCCAGTTGGATCAATTCAGATACCTGGTGGTAAAGAGCCAATTATTTTGCACCGAGATTCAGTATCAGGTGGTGGGTATGCAATGATTGCAACGGTAATAAGTGCTGATATGGACTTAATTGGACAGCTTCAACCAAATCATACGATGAAATTTATTGCAGTTACGATGGATGAAGCGCTTGCAGCGCGAAAAGTATATCAAGAGCGAGTGAAGTCCTTATTTGATTTCTTTGAAGTTGAACAGTAATTAAAGAAGAATTGATATTATTTATAATAGTATGTTGAGTTATGAAATAAGCATCGCTGTGGCGATGCTTATTTGTATTTAGTGAGTGATTTTTTCTATATTCTCTTCCCCAAGCGCCGGCCCCGTGCTCATGCCGATTCCTGTTCGCATCAGCACAATCGTGACTTTATCGCTTGGTTTAAGCATCGAGATCGGTTCTTCTCCTTTTGATCCATAAACACCTTGCCA
>DXHP01000180.1 GCA_019113305.1 Candidatus Ignatzschineria merdigallinarum
TGCTTTTAACGTTTTCGTCAAAAACTTTGTCCAAGGTGGTTTGATTTTAGGAACAGGCTGGCTACTCGGTTTAGAGGGCGATTTACTGAAATCTGCATTCTTGATCGGCGTTCTGCCAACGGCAACGGCGGTGCCGGCATTAGCAGTCGGCAATCACACTTATGAAGAAACGGCCGCGGCAACCGTACTGCTCAGTACATTAATGGCGCTGGTATCGATCGTCATTGGTGTTACGATTGTGGATTTGATTTAGGATTATTTGTCCTTGAGAAGGCTTCCACGAAGATTCTTGTTTTATGATTGTCGAAAGAGATAGATTCCTTTATCGCAACTCTTGATTGTCATAAAACGCCCAAATGTGCGTCATATGCCTATTTGTATCTCGCAAAACTTCAAACATTTTTATAAAACATTGCGAGAAAATGAAAATAATTTAAAGAAAAATATAAATTTACCAACCGCTCGGAAGGCTAGATTTTTTGATCTATATCAAAAGTTTTAGCAGGGCGGCAATCGCCTTTTCTTCTTTTGAAAATAGAAAAAAATATTGTCGAAGTCGCATTCCATCGTTATGATGAAATGCTTCTCTGACATTCAGAAGCTATGTCACAAAGCACGTCATTGCTCACTTTTGAGCGATCCGTGTTTTTTTTTGCCCAAAAAAACATGAAATAAAATTACGTAAGGAAAAATTAAAGATGACAAACCCCGCAACCTTAGTTTTAGCAGATGGCACAATTTTTAGTGGCGTTGCAATCGGCAAAGAAGGTCAGACCATTGGTGAAGTAGTTTTCAATACCGCTATGGTCGGTTATCAAGAAGTATTAACAGATCCGGCATCTTCCGGACAATTGATCACTTTTACCTATCCTCATATTGGCAATACCGGCGTTAATTCGGCGGACAGTGAATCAGATCGAGTACAAGCTGCGGGGCTTATTATTCGTGATTTGCCGCTTTTAACCAGTAATTTTCGGTCAGAAGAGCGATTGGAGGATTATCTCAAACGATATGGAATCACAGGGATTGCCGGCATTGATACAAGGCGATTAACTCGGCATATCCGAATGAATGGTGCGCAAATGGGCTGTATTGTTACTGGCGAAAACCCCAATATTACAGCTGCGATTGAACTTGCGAAAAATGCGACGAAGCAAGATTGCACAACTTCAGGGAAAGCCGAAACGGCAACGAATTATGAATGGCAAGAAGGCATATGGCATTTAGGAAAACCATTCCAAATGGTTGGTGAACAGCCGTTGCATGTTGTGGTTCTTGATTTGGGGGTGACAAAAGATTCATTACGTCATTTTGCTGAAAATGGTTGCCGAGTCACTGTGGTGCCAAGTACAACTTCGGCACTAGAGATTGTGGCACTCAAACCCAATGGTCTATTTTTATCGAATGGTGCGGGAGATCCAGCAGCGCACACGGCAATTGTGGCAGAAATTAAGGCGCTGACAGATAGTCAAATCCCTCTATTTGCTGTGGGATTGGGGTCTCAATTGTTAGGGTTAGCGCTGGGCGGGAAAGTGACTAAATTGGCATATGGTCGCCATGGCATGAATCACCCAGTGCAAGATATCGCCACTGGAAAAGTGATCATGACCATACAGAGTCAACGATATCTGTTATTAGAGGAGAGTTTGCCGGAATCGGTCATTGCAACGCACTACTCATTAGTGGATCAAACGCTGCAAGGTTTTCGTTTAAAAGATCGTGATGTTTACGCTTTTCAAGGATATCCGGAAGGCGATGCAACCTTTCTATTCGATCAACTCATTGATGCCATGTGGACTAAATAATTTCGGGAGCTAAAAATGCCAAAACGTACAGATATCAAATCTATTTTAATCATTGGTGCCGGCCCGATTGTGATTGGTCAGGCATGTGAATTCGATTACTCCGGCGCGCAAGCTTGTAAAGCATTGCGTGAGGAAGGTTATCGTGTGATCTTAGTAAATTCAAATCCGGCGACGATCATGACCGATCCTGAGATGGCGGATGCGACTTATATCGAGCCAATTCTTTGGCAAACGGTGGAAAAAATTATTGAGAAAGAGCGCCCTGATGCGATTCTACCTAATATGGGCGGACAGACGGCGCTCAACTGCGCTTTAGACTTAAGCCGAAATGGTATCTTAGCCAAATATAATGTGGAATTGATCGGTGCGAATGAAGAAGCGATTGATAAAGCAGAAGATCGAGGGCGCTTTAAAGCAGCGATGCAGAAAATTGGCTTAAATTCTCCGCAATCCTATGTCGTGCATAGTATGAAAGATGCCTTAGCGGCGCAGGAAAAGGTGGGGTTCCCAACTCTGATTCGACCCTCTTTTACGATGGGCGGTTCTGGCGGCGGTATTGCTTATGATGCCGAAGAGTTTGCCGCAATCTGTGAACGTGGTTTTGATGCATCGCCGACCAATGAGCTGTTGATCGAGCAATCTGTTTTGGGGTGGAAAGAGTATGAGATGGAAGTGATTCGAGATCAAAATGATAATGCGATGATTCTCTGTTCTATCGAAAATTTGGATCCAATGGGTGTTCATACTGGCGATTCTATTACGGTTGCGCCGGCGCAGACATTAACGAATCGTGAATACCAAATCATGCGTGATGCAAGCTTGGCCGTTCTGCGGGAAATCGGTGTTAATTCTGGCGGCGCGAATGTGCAGTTTTCCGTTAATCCGGCGAATGGTGAGCTCATTATTATTGAGATGAATCCTCGGGTTTCTCGCTCGTCGGCATTAGCATCGAAAGCAACCGGATTTCCGATTGCTAAAATCTCGGCGAAGCTCGCGGTGGGTTATACGCTTGATGAATTACAAAGTGATATTACCAATGGCAGAGCGCCGGCGGCTTTTGAACCGGCGATTGATTATGTGGTGACGAAAGTGCCGCGTTTTGCCTTTGAGAAGTTTCCTCTGGCGGATGATCGTTTAACGACGCAGATGAAATCTGTGGGCGAAGTGATGGCAATGGGGCGAACATTCCAAGAATCCTTGCAGAAAGCATTGTGTGGTTTAGAAACCGGTTTATCGGGTTTAAATCCACAAAGTAGCGATCGTACGAAGATCATTGCCGAGATGAAAACGCCAAGACCTGATCGTCTACTCTATGTTGCCGATGCTTTCCGAATGGGTATGAGTTTAGCGGAAATTCATGAGATTTCAGCGATTGATCCGTGGTTTTTAGCACAATTAGAAGATCTCATTCAAGAAGAGCAAACAGTGTCGAGAATGTTGTTAGCTCTCGAAGTGAATCCGTTATCATCGGAAAGCGTTTTAGCGCAACTCGATTTTGCGACACTTCGCCGTTTAAAGCGGAAAGGGTTTTCAGATTCTAGAATTGCGGCGCTACTTAATGTGAGTGAAGAGGCAGTTCGAGCGCAGCGTGCGACACTCAATTTACATCCGGTTTATAAACGCGTGGATAGTAGTGCCGGCGAGTTTGATACGGATGTCGCGTATCTCTATTCCACTTATGAAGAAGCGTGCGAAGCGCGCCCGAGTGATCGCCAGAAAATCATGATTTTGGGTGGTGGTCCCAATCGTATCGGACAAGGAATCGAGTTTGATTATTGCTGTGTGCATGCATCACTTGCCTTGCGTGAAGCAGGATTTGAAACGATTATGGTGAACTGTAATCCTGAAACGGTATCCACCGATTTTGATACTTCCGATCGTCTCTACTTTGAGCCATTAACGCTCGAAAACGTTTTGGAAATTGTGCGGGTTGAGCAACCGTTTGGGGTGATTGTTCATTATGGCGGACAAACGCCGCTCAAACTCGCTAATGCGTTAACCGCCGCCGGCGTAAATATTATCGGCACTTCGGCTGAATGTATTGATGCAGCGGAAGATCGGGAACGATTCCAACAAATTTTGCATGATCTAGGATTAAAGCAACCGCCCAATCGCATTGCCCATTTTGAGTTCGAAGCGTTAGCGAAAGCGAATGAAATTGGCTATCCGCTTGTGGTGCGACCTTCTTATGTTTTAGGAGGAAGAGCAATGCAGATTGTGCATTCAGATGCGGAGCTTGAAACTTATATGTGCGAAGCGGTGAAGGTTTCGGAAGAGAGCCCGGTGCTGCTTGATCACTTTCTTGATCATGCCATTGAAGTGGATGTGGATTGTGTGTCAGATGGGGAAGATGTTGTGATCGGCGGAATTATGCAACATATCGAGCAAGCCGGCGTTCATTCGGGGGATTCGAGCTGTTCATTGCCGGCATATTCTTTATCAACATCGATTCAAGATGCGATTCGAGCGCAGACAAAAGCGATGGCGAAAGCCCTGAATGTTGTCGGTTTGATGAATGTGCAATTTGCAGTACAAGATGATGAAATTTATGTGCTGGAAGTGAATCCTCGTGCTTCAAGAACGGTACCTTTTGTCAGTAAAGTAACGAATGTGCCACTTGCTAAGATTGGTGCGAAAGCGATGGCAGGAATTTCTCTTAAAACGCAAAATGTGACGACAGAAGTCATTCCACACTATTATGCGGTGAAAGAAGCGGTATTTCCGTTTATTAAATTCCCTGGCGTAGATGTGATTCTCGGTCCTGAAATGCGTTCCACTGGTGAAGTGATGGGCGTTGGTGCAACCTTTTCTGAAGCATTTTTGAAAGCCCAATTAGGTGCCGGCGAGAGAATTGCCAAAGTTGGTAAAGTATTTTTATCCGTGCGTGATGCCGATAAGCCGGCGTTAATTCACGTTGCGAAAAATTTCTTAGCACAAGGTTATGGTTTATGCGCGACGAAAGGCACGGCGGAATATCTTCAAGCACATGGCATCTGCATTCAAGTAATCAATAAGGTATTAGAAGGCGGCAAACATATCGTTGATGCAATCAAAGCCGGAGAGATTGCAATGGTCATCAATACCACGACGAGCGATCTGCAAAGCATTCAAGATAGCCATACGATTCGCCGAACCGCTGTGAATTTGCGTGTACCACTTTACACAACGATTGCCGGCGCATTAGCGATCAGCGAAAGTGTGCAAAATCTGGAGCAAACAGTCGTTCGCTCGATTCAGGAGTTGCATCAAGTTTCGTGATGGCTATCGATCGATTCGATATTCGGCATAAGCTGTTTCTTTAAAAGCTGATGTGCGGCTGGGGAGAATGCTTGCATACTTTTCTCAATCGCACGCCAACGGTTAGAGCGAAGTTTCTGGAAGTGATTATTCCGTAATATGAATAGATATTGAGAGACCTTCTTTTGAAAATTGATGCGGGGCTGGGGAGAATACTTGCATATATTTCTCAATCGCATGCCAGTGGTTAGAAAGAAATTTCTGAAAGGTAATTGAATTGCTGGCGCGAGATTTATCATAATGTGCAAATATTCGATCCAGCAATGTAAAAGCTTTGAGACGCACGATAAAAACATAGTGCAAGCAGTTTTAAGGTTTGTGATTAGAAAAAGTTAAAGGCAGATTCATCGCTGAGAGAATGCTTGCGTATATTTCTCAACTGCATGCCAGCAGTTAGAGCGAAGTTTCTGGAAGTGCTCATTCGGTAATATGGATATCAAAAGAAGCTACTTGAAATTGTTGCTAAAAGGAATTGAATTGCTGGCGCGGGATTTATAGAAGTATGCAAACATTCGATCCAGCCATGAAACAGCTTTGAGACGCATGCCAAAATTAACACTTAAATCCGATATTTTAAGAACTAAAGAAAAAGCCAAGAAGATAATATGTGAGCGAACATGGATCTTCTTGGTTTTTGTTGTGTAAACGCAGTAAAGGAGGTTAAGCTGCGCGTACTTTTTTGACCATATCTACGAGAAATACGCGGATATCAGTCGGATTTGTTGCTTCTTTTTCAAAGGTGAAGCGTTCGATTCTCTCATCATGTGCAATCGCAAAACCATATTGGTCAATCTGTGTCATGCGTACTTTTTCTGGTTTTGAGACATTGAAGCGTGTTTGAAGGAAGAGGATTAATGCTTCCATATGATCTTCATTCATGTGGGTGATCATATCGAGTTCTGTTTGCGCATCGAAAATAGAAGGTTGTACGATTTTATCGAAATCTACCCAATGAATTTCACCAAAGCCATTAATATAGCGACCTTTCTTCGGTTTAATAACATAGAAGTTAAAATCATGAACTTCATGATAATCACGGCTTTCAGGGAAGTAACGCTCGTAACGATCTGCCAGGAATTCAACATCTTCTGCCGCCGCCATTTGCGCATCGCCGGCAATTGTTAAACGCCAGCCTTTTTGAATATTATCCTGATCGATATTGTGTAATGTGATCGATACTTTTGGGTTTTCGTTAATGTTTTTAGTGTGTTGTGCGAGATCACTGATTAATACCACAATCTCATTTTTTTGATTTAAGCAAAAGGGGACAACGGAACCAAAAGGATATCCTTCTAGATCGAGCGTATCGCGCATGACGGTTGCAAGTACGCCGTTGAAGTTGCTTAAAAGATGCGTTTTTGAATCATCCGCCGCCTGTTGTTTGGTATAGATCTGCACTAAATCATTTTTTGTTGTTATATCTGACATCTTTGATTTCTCCTTAAATGTCGCATGGTTACAAAGGATGTTTCCCGTGAAACGATCGCTTTGTTAGAAAAGGGTTAAACTCTAAAAGCAAGTGTTGAAAAGCTCGCATCATCAGGATGTTGCAGGGTGATAAAATCAACCTCAAATACCTGATGAAGCTTGTGTGAATTCCAGAGTTCTTCTGGTGTATGACAGCCTTGGAGAATGCCATTTTTCAGAAGAACCAATTCATCGGCAATTTGTAACGCATGGTTAATATCGTGCATCACACAAACAATTGTTAAGCCTTGTTGTGTGAGCGATTTAAAGTAACGCAATAGTTGTTGCTGATGATAAAGATCGAGATGATTAAAAGGCTCATCGAGGAGCATAATTCGTTCGTGTAATTTGGGGGAATCTTCTCGAGAGAAGAGTGTTTGCATGAGCACTCGGCCAATCTGCACACGATGTTGCTCACCGCCGGATAAGGTTTGATAAGCGCTATCGAGTAGCTGTTCTAGTTCCAATGTTTCGCTAATTTCAGCCAATAAGGTTAATACGCGTGGATGATTAAAAGCAATGTTATACGGCATGACGCCCATGAGCAAAATGGCGCGCGCTTTGATCGCAAAAGGAATATGTTCAGATTGCGGTAGAACCGAGCGTTTTACCGCCAGTTCATCAATGGTGTAATCTTCCAATAATTGCCCATCTAAGGAGATATTGCCGGTCGTTGCGGTTAAATCGCCGGCAAGAAGATTTAAAAAGGTAGTTTTCCCGGCACCATTAGGACCAATCAGTGCGGTAAAAGCACCGGTTTTAATATCGAGATCTTGAATATTGACTAAGGTTTTTTCACGAATTTTCAAAGAGAGATTTTGAATATGGAACATCTATGATCTCCCCTGTTTATAAACGAGATATCCTAAAAATGGCGCGCCAATAAATGCCGTTAAAATACCAATGGGAACTTCGCTTGGTGCGGCAATCGTGCGTGAAAAGCCATCGGAGACAATGAGAAGGATACCGCCCAAAAGATAGGATAATGGCAATACAAAGCGATGATCTGCGCCAAATAACATCCGAACTAAATGGGGAATGAGTAAGCCGACAAAACCGATAGCGCCGGCAAAGGCAACGGCGGTTCCAGTGATAATTGCCACGCCCCATATTTGCGCTTTCTTTAGATGTTCAACGTGAACACCGAGATGTTTCGCTTCTCGCTCGCCGAGGAGCATCGCATTCATCGCCTTAGCCTTTTTCCATAAAAGTGGCACAAAGATGATCTGCGCACCGGCAAGGATAAGAATCTTTTGATAATTGAAACTGCTCAAGCTACCCATTGACCAGAAAGTGAGAGAGCGCAGTTCTGTTTCACTAGCCATAAAGGTCAGAAGACCGATGAGCGCGCCGGTAAAAGCATTAATGGCAATCCCGATTAAGAGCATTGAGCTAATGCTCACGCCTTTTTTATTACGTGAAAAAATATAGAGAATCGATGTGACAAGCCAACCGCCTAAACATGCGGCAATGGGCAGGGCATAATCACCTAACATCGCAAACAGCGTTGGCGCGATATGTTTGCCTAATACAATTGTGCCGGCAGCAAAGAGCGCAGCACCGCCAGATACGCCGATAATACCTGGTTCTACTAATGGATTACGGAATAAACCTTGCATCACCGCGCCAGAAATTGCCAGCCCCCCGCCGATCAGTAATGCGGCTAAGATTCGTGGTAAGCGAACATGCCAAACGATGTAATGTTCAACGCTCTCTTTTTGAAAGACGTTGGACCAGTTAATATCCATCGCACCTTGCCAAATTGCCCCGAAGAAAATAATCCCAAGTCCAGCAAGCATGAAGCTAATGATCTGTTTTTGATATTGTTCAAAAAATTGACTACCCATAATTTATAGCTCCGCTAAACATTGATTGATCGCCGTGAGAAGCTTGAGATTATCCTCATAGATATGGATACCAAAGACGAGATAGTTGCTCATATTGACGTTAAAGACACATTTCGGTTGTAACGCATCTGGCCAACCGATCATGCCGGTTGTTTGACGTTCAAAAGGAAGAATCTCTTCCTCTTTAAGATCACCATTTTTAAGGTCAAACTGACCAGTATGTCCGAGTAAAACGATATCAGGACGTTTTTGCATTTGGTTTTCGATAGTGACGGCGCGGTAGTTCGCGTAATCATCGGCAAAGAGGTTATTGATATTTAGCAGCTCTAATACTTTAGCTGCTGTGGTATCACTGCCGGAAATTTGCGGAGAACCATGACCATTGCCGCCTTGAAGGACGAAGAAACCATTTAAGGAAGGATTTTTTTCACTTAATGTTTGTAGATCAATGGCATCTTGTGCAATTTTTTGATTGAGCTGCTTCCCATCCTCTTCCCGTTGTAGTTTATCGGCAATGATGCTGACAGCAGACTGAATAGACGGTACATCTTTGAGCTCTGCAAATTGAATGATTTCAACCGTGGAATTCTTAAGTTGTTCGATCGTCATCGCCGGACCTGAATCTTCCGCCAATAAGACGAGATCGGGCTTTAACGATAAGATGCCTTCAGTAGAGAGTTGAATCCGGTAACCGACATCTGGAATCTTGTTGTACTCAGGCTTTGTATGGCTTGTTTTATCCAGTCCGACAAAGAGTTCTTCACGATCTAACGCGGCGACAATCTGTGTTAGCGGATTGGATGCCGAAACAACACGCAAAGACTCTTGAGAACTCGGTGCTTGTGCGCTTGAAATATTCGTGAAAGCAGGCAATGTCACGATTGCGGTGGTAAGAAGAAGTTGTTTAATCATGAGGGAATCATCCTTTTCTGCCGGTGAATGATGAATTGCGTGATCAATCATTGTTGTTATGAGGAAATGAGATTTCCCCCTGAGCTAAGAATGGGAGACAGCATTCTTAAATCAGAGGGAGTGGAGACATCTTTATATAACTGAGAGTTTAAAATTCATATTTAATGGAGAGTGCTGCGTTAAAACCGGGGTTAGAAGCGCGTTCTCTAGCACTTGCAGATCCTGCTGATTTCCATTCGCTCCATGACCAATATTGCTTATCAAAGACGTTATAAAGTCCTGCGTTAATGGTGATATCACGCTGTGGTTTATATTCGGCAATTAAGTCGAGTGTCGCATAACCTGGTGAACGAGGAATTTTTGGGCTTCTTGGATCAGAGGCTTGAGAAATATCCCCCTCTTTTTTCGCTTGTACCGCTTTGACACGAGCGCTGAGATAGAGTTTATCGAGATAGGTATAATCAATTCCGACAACCGCTGTGAGTGGTTCAACGCTGTTAATTGGGTTTTTCGTTTTACGCTCTTCCCCTTTGGCGTAAGCGAGACTCGCATTTAAGCCGATAATCCCATGACCATTTTGGATTGTGAATAAGTTCATGTGTGCTTTTGCTTCAAATCCATAAATACGGCTTTTATCGAGATTTCTCGCTTGGAAAATCATATAACCTGTATCAGGATCAATGCCGGTGGGCGCTTGCTCTTCGATAAAGTTTTTATAATCAACATAAAATCCCGTTAAAGCGAAGGATTTTGTCTCATCAATATAGTTCCAACCTAGTTCGTAAGATTGGCTTTTTTCAGGTTTTAAGTTGGGGTTAGAGCGACTGATATAACCATGTGCAGGGTTACTAAAGCCCATATTGACGGCGCTATAAGTGGGTGCTCTAAAGCCTTCAGAGTAGTTAAAGAAGATCGTGTTTTCTTCCGTTGGATGCCAGAGTAAAGCTAAACGCTTAGAGAATTGGCTTTCGCTCATAGAATCTGGCGGAAGTACGCCGGCATTG
>DXHP01000181.1 GCA_019113305.1 Candidatus Ignatzschineria merdigallinarum
ATTAAGCCATTTTCAAGGCGCGTTAAATCAAAGCCTTGATAGATCTTATCGGCTTCCGTCACTCGCAGTAGCATTGCATGCGCTTGTTGTTGCGGCCAATGTGGCATATCTTTTGCGCGAACATCAAAAGAGAAGACTTTTTCGCCGGTTACCTTCGCAAGTGCATCGGTTCGGTATTGGATACGATCCGTTTTCGGATTCCAAACAGGCGGCGTTAAGATATTATCTTCAAAGAGTGCCGCGAAAGCAGGGCTGAAAGGTGCAGCGACGTATACAGATACGCCTCCAATGACAAATGTTTTTAAGAAATTACGACGTGATGTTGAGTGGCTCAAAATAGACCTCTTTTTATCAATATCAGCATTGAAGTTATAAGAAGAACCTAAAAGCGCTCGGCTTAGGGAATCATTGGGCAATGAATCACCGAAGAAAGGACGAGAACTTATTGATTGTGTTGAATAATATTTTAAATTTATATGCTTTTATGTTTGCTCTTATTTATAAATATTATATTTTTCGATTATTCTTATAGTATAGATCAATTTTGATGTTTTTTCTTCAGGAATTATGAATGATTATTCACGATTAATCATCGCTAAAATGCGGATGCTGAAAGGATCATTGATGCACTGTTTGCCTTCTGTCCTAGATAAAGAGAAACAGTGAGATACTTGCGTAAGCTTGCCAGGCAGATGAATTCATGTGCACTGACAGAGTCGCAAGATGGGGGAAATCGTAAGGCGTTATTTTAATGTAAGGAAGATAGGCGTTTAAGCGGGTTTTGAAAAAAAGATTTTATGATGTCGCATTTAAATTAGCAGTTGGGATTATTATCAATTGCGGTGTAATATAGAGCCTGACTTGTATGGGTCATGAATTAGTCGTCAATATAGGAACGTATTGTTTATGTTAGATAATCCTTTAGTCGTTAAATACGGTATTGGACTTGCGATATTACTTTTTACGGTATTTGTATACTTCGTAATTCGTTTTGTCGTGCGCAAAAAGAAGTGGACCAAAAATGGGGTTGCTGTGCATATGGTTCTGTGTGCAATTCTCTGTTTTATGGTGATATTTGTCACTCAATATTTACTGATGGGGATTTCTGACTTTAAGATTAAAATGATTACGCCGAAGATGGTGGAAATCACACAAACAATCTTCCTTGCCATTATCGTGATCGGTAATCTGTTCTATCTCGTCAATGTGTTAGAGGTTAAACAGGTCGAGAAAGGGGCTGATCGTACTTCTGCGAAGATTATCTCGCGGGTTTTAAAGATCATTATTTTCCTAACGGTTGTACTGCTCTTTGGCGAGCACTTTGGGATGAGCTTATCAGGTCTTATGACATTCGGGGGAATTGGTGGTATTGCCGTTGGCTTTGCGAGTAAGGATGTTTTAAGTAACTTCTTTTCTGGCGTCATGCTCTTCTTTGAACGTCCCTTTAATATCGGAGACTGGATTAATTCCCCTGATCGTAAGATCGAAGGGGTTGTAAAAGAGATTGGCTGGCGAAGCACAAAGATCATGACCTTTGAAAATCGTCCGCTCTACGTGCCTAACTCGCTCTTCTCATCGATTAGTGTTGAAAACCCTGGGCGTATGACGAATCGTCGTATTGATACTCAAATTGGGCTTCGTTATGAAGATTCGAGTGTTATGGGCGTTGTGGTGAATGATATACGCACCATGCTTCAAAATAACCCAAAGATTGATCAGACGCAGACATTGCTCGTCTATTTTGATGCATTTGCAGAATCATCATTAAATGTGATGATCTATTGTTTTACAAAAACCGTAAAGTGGGCAGAGTGGTTAGAAGCGCAGCAAGAAGTCTATCTAAAGATCATTGAGATCGTCCATAGCCATGGGGCAGACTTTGCAGATACAACGCAGTTGATCAATCTTGATAATAACGAAGGGCCACTGAAGATTCAGCTATCAGATGTTTCAAGAGCGCCAGTAATGCCGGCACCAGAGCAACCATTAGCGGCTGAGGTTGTACAACCCATCACATCCGCAGCACCAATTGCTGAAACGCCGGTAAAACCAGTAGCAGAAGTGCCAACCTCATCTATTGAAGATATCGGTTCGCCAATCTCAGGAGGTGATTTTGAAGCGCCGGTTACGCCTAACAAACCGGAAGTGGTCGTTAAAGCGCCGAAAAAAGAGGAGGCGGTACCAAACCCACAAGTACAGGAGAATGCGGTTAATACTGATTCAGCCTCAATAATGAAACCACAGCGAATCCCAGATCCGACAGATCCCAATCAGGGATTGATTCCTGAGAATACGGATAATTAGAAGCAGAAAATTAATGCCGGTTATTGCAATAATGCCGGCATTAATCCTTTATTCGAAAATTTAAAATAGTATTGAAAGCTATTTTTAAAGCTTTCGTTAAATGTCTTGGATCGTAGAATTTTTAGGCATCCAAAAACCATTTTCAGGATCTGTTTTAGAAATAATTCCATATGCCCAATCAGCCACGCGTTCAGATCGGTTTTTATCAGCAATAAAGCCAAACCTACTCATTTCTTGTGTAATAAACGCATTATGAATAAAGTTTCTCTCAAGCCATAATTGACGGTATCTCTCCGTTGCCAATAGATTACTTTTTTGCGTATTACAAGTATTGTCAGCCAAGACAAAATTATGCGCAGTATCGACTTGATATAGAGACCAAGGGATAAAGTGATCAACCGCATGTTTATCGTCCCTGATATTTTTACCACAATAAAAACACCGATTTTCTTGTAGCTCAATAAGAAGAGGTTGTATGGATATTAATTGCTTGCGATTAGCTTCAAATAAAAAGGTATCTAGATCAGGTAGGGAATCCAATAGAAAACTATTTTCTTTATTGAGTCTGACACAATCGACCCAAGCTTTTTGGCAAAGCTCCTCAATAATGATATTGAATGATCGAAGGCAAAACATGACATCAGGTAAAAGCGTTAAAGCATCATTAGTACAATCTTCTAAACGATAGAGAAACTCAACATTCGCTCGATTAATAGTTTGTAATCGAATTAATGGATTATCCTTAATGACTTTTACAATTTTGTTGTTAAGAGAATTCCAAGATTTAGGGTTGGATCGTAAACTTGAAATGGTTTTATATTTCTGCTGTTCTTTGGCGATGTGTGATATTACAGCCGCCTGAGCGCTACCATTATTTTGTTTTAGGATAAATGCTTCAGCTTCTTTGAAATGAAAAGGGCGTGCTTGATTCCAATAAAGTTCGATAAATTTCTCTGCAATATCCCCAATTTTTAATGTCAGCGTATTACCAGAAGCTTCTCCTTGCTCAATTGCTAGGCGCGTAATACTAAGAAGTAAGGCAAATTTGTAGGTTGAAGTTGTCTCAGCTAGACGAATTAGTTGCTGAATATGATTTAGAAAAGTGATCTGTTTTTCAGCGGTAGGAACAGGCAAACGTTGCTCTTGGATAATCGCTATTTGTGGCATGTTGTCTTAACCTTCTATTTTTCTAAAGAGAATATTCAACCATTCTTCTGTTCGATCAGGGCGTTTAT
>DXHP01000182.1 GCA_019113305.1 Candidatus Ignatzschineria merdigallinarum
TAAGAATTTGCGGTAATAAATGTGCCACGAGATTTACTCATTTTAGCGCCATCAACCGTTAAGAAACCGTTAATCGCATATTGTGAAGGTACACGATGACCTGAGAAATTAAGCATTGCCGGCCAGAAAAGGGTATGGAAATACATGATATCTTTCCCGATAAAATGCACCATTTCTGTCTTCGCCGCGGCCGCTTGATCTTTCTTAATGAAGCTCTCAAAATCAATGCCGCCCGTTTTATCACAATAATTTTTGAATGACGCAAAATAGCCAATCGGCGCATCTAACCATACATAGAAATACTTATTCTCAGCATTAGGAATTGGGAAACCGAAATAAGGCGCATCACGAGAGATATCCCAATCTGATAGCTTACAATCACCTTCTTCGCCAATCCATTCACGCATTTTATTTGCAGCTTCTGGTTGTAAACGCTCTTTATCTTCTAAGAACTCACGTAAAAACGCCACACAGCGAGGATCTGATAATTTAAAGAAGAAATGCTCAGAAGGACGCATTACCGGCGTTTTACCTGTAACTGCTGAGAAAGGATTGATCAATTCTGTCGGGCGATAAGTCGCACCACATGCTTCACAGTTATCACCATATTGATCTTTCGCATGACATTTCGGGCATTCGCCTTTAATGAAACGGTCCGGCAAGAACATTTTGCGCTCTTCATCATAAAATTGTTCAATCGTTTTTGTTTCGATTAAACCATTGGCTTGAAGCGTTAAGTAGATCTCTTCCACTAACGCTTGATTCTCTTTCGAGTGCGTCGTGTAGTAGTTATCAAAATCAATATGGAAACGATCAAAGTCGTGAAGATGCGCCGCGTGCGCTTTGGCAATGAGTTCTTCCGGCGTAATTCCTAACTGATCAGCTTTAAGCATAATAGGCGTGCCGTGCGTATCGTCAGCACAGATATAGTAGACATTGTTCCCCAGCATTCGTTGGAAACGCACCCAAATATCTGCTTGAGCATACCCTAAAAGGTGCCCAAGATGAATATCGCCATTGGCAAATGGCAGTGCGTTTGTGACAAAAATATCTCTCTGTTGTTGCATACTCTACTAAGTCCTATCTTCAATTAGATGAAGGGAAACGAACGACTCCCTACGTTATATTTGTGCATACGCGTCTTCGCGTATGGATATGGTCTTCTGCAATTTCTTTCAGCAGACCTTTTAGATTACTTCTGTTTTAAAAGAACCGCAACTTGTGCTGCAATTCCTTCTTCACGACCGACAAAACCTAGTTTTTCCATCGTGGTTGCTTTGACATTAATATCATTTTGACTAATCAAAAGATCTCCGGCAATCACACGCTCAATCGCTTCACGATGCGGTAAAATCTTCGGTTGCTCTGCCATAATCGTAATGTCGATATTGCCAATCTCATAGCCACGATCAAGTACTAATTGGTAGGCTTGCACTAATAGTTTACGGCTATCGGCATCTTTATAAGCAGGATCGGTATCGGGGAATAATGTGCCAATATCTCCCAGTTTTACGGCACCGAGAATTGCATCTGTAAGAGCATGCAATACCACATCCCCGTCTGAATGCGCTTTAAATGCTTTATGAAACGGAATTTTCACCCCGCCCAACATTAGGTGATCGCCCTCTTTAAAGGTATGCACATCAAAACCAAATCCTATTCGCATTTCTCTCTCTCGCTAAAATAAAGGCTCATCAATCGTAGATCTTCCGGATAGGTGATCTTAAAATTATGATGATATCCTCGATAAATTTTTGGGAAGTAGCCATTATACTCTAAAACCGACGCTTCATCTGTGACATTTGCACCGTCTTGCATGATTTTACGAGTGGCTTCTAGTAGAAGCTTTAAAGGTGCCATCTGCGGCGTTTGTGCCAACCAGATCTGATCCCTATTCAGCGTTTTTGTGATGTTATTCGCATCATCTACAAGCTTAATAGTATCTTGCGCCGGCAATGCCATAATCGCGCCACCTGCGGGAAAATCCTGTATGACTGATTGTAAGAATTGAGATAACTCTGCAGAAGTTAACCCAGGTCTTGCGGCATCATGCACCGCAACCCAAACATCAGCTAGGGATTTTCCTGCTTGTTGCAACCTATTCGCTAAATATGTCAGACCCGCAGCAACCGAATCAGTACGCGTTTCACCGCCTTCAACTTGCCATAATCGATCATTATGTACTTTTAGTGGCGTTGTATCTTCTGTAGATAATGCCACCACGCCGCCGCTAATTTCTGGCACAGAAAGAAAGAGTTTCAACGTATGCGTTAAAATCGTTTCGCCGGCAATCTCTAAATATTGCTTCGGCACATCAGCTCCCATTCGGCTACCAACACCGGCAGCAGGAATAATGAAATAGATCTCTTTGATTTCTTTGCTCATAAACACATGCTCTTTCTGATGATTTTCATCATTCTTGAAGTTCTTACAGCTCTAACTGTTCTCATCTCTCTTATATATCATCGCATCACAACGCGAATTTGCTCCACCTAAGCTGCATCATTCTACCCGAAATAGAAACAAAAAAAGAGTGTTCTCTTCCTGAAAACACTCTTTTAGGATGTTCTAATATTGATTAATTCGAGATTCTCATCAAATATCTATCAATATTATTCATTATTCAGCTATTCGCTTATTTTGGAAGTGAGTATTGCTCACGGCTTTCATCGACTCTTTCACGAAGTAATTTACCAGGTTTGAAATGTGTCGTATATTTGCCACTTAATTTCACTGCATCACCCGTTTTTGGGTTACGACCAATTTTTGGTTCGCGATAACGTACTGAAAAACTGCCAAATCCACGGATTTCGATACGGCCACCTTCACCAAGAGTGTCTGTGATATGTTCTAAAATTTTCTTTACACTCTTTTCAATCTCTGTTGATGAACAATGAGGGTATTTAGCGCTGAGTCTTTGTACTAACTCCGATCTAGTCACGATATTTTCTCCTTAAATCTAGACTTAATTTTTACAACTGTATTCTAATCAATTCTGGTAAATATATGTATATTTTGATAAATAATACAATCTATTAACTCATTAAGCAAGAACAACGAAACATAATTATTCTATTTTTTTAGTTTAAAATCAAAGACTTTATAAAAAACAGACCACAAAAAGCCGTGAGAAAATGACTTCCCACGGCTTTTTTAAATTGCTACATTTTTTTACAAAAATGAATTACTGCTGTTTCATTTGCTCTTTTAAAAGATCACCAAATGTTGTTGCAACTTGTGCATCATTTGCGTATTCAGCAATGTCTTGTGCGCTTACTTCGTCTACTGCTTTCACAGAAAGAACGATTGAACGGTTACGACGATCAACGCTCATGAAACGAGCTTCGAGCTCATCACCAACGTTATAGATGTTACGAACATCTTCTACGCGCTCAGAAGAGATTTCTGCTGCACGAAGATTACCTTCAACACCGTTACCTAAGTCAACCACTGCGTATTTCGCATCAACTTCAGTAATGATACCTTTCACAAGCGAACCTTTCTCATGCTCTGCTAAGAATGAAGAGAATGGGTCTTGGTCAAGTTGTTTGATACCAAGTGAGATACGCTCACGCTCAGAATCAACAGCAAGTACCATTGCTTCAATCTCATCACCACGGCTGAATTCACGGATTGCTTCTTCACCAGGAACGCTCCATGAGATATCTGAAAGGTGAACAAGACCATCAATACCGCCATCGAGACCAATGAAGATACCGAAGTCAGTGATTGATTTGATGGTACCTTTGATTTTGTCGTTTTTGTTGAATTTAACTTCAAACTCAGACCATGGATTAGGCATACATTGTTTCATACCGAGTGAGATACGGCGACGCTCTTCATCGATATCAAGAACCACAACACCAACTTCTTCACCAGCTGTAACAACTTTTGAAGGGTTAACGTTTTTGTTAGTCCAATCCATTTCTGAAACGTGAACAAGACCTTCGATACCTGGCTCGATCTCAACGAAGCAACCATAATCAGTAATGTTAGTAACTTTACCTTTAGTTTGGAGGCCTGCTGGGAAGCGCATTGCGATATCTTTCCATGGATCTTCACCAAGTTGTTTAAGACCAAG
>DXHP01000183.1 GCA_019113305.1 Candidatus Ignatzschineria merdigallinarum
AAAAAAGCATCACTAAAAATCATAAAACGAAAACTACAAGGAAGGGAATCATGAAGGAAAAACAGATGAGAAAGAAAAGATTATTGAGGCATTTATGGTTAAAGTTTCCGGCATTTTTATCACCATTGAAAGTTACGATATTGTTAATGTCCGGCATTTTTCTTGCAGCATGTAGCGATGAGCAAGGTGAGAAAAAGGAGATTGTCTTTGGTTTAGGGCCTTCGATCTATGTGAATCAAGTGGAAGGCGGGATTATCCCTTATCTTGAAAAGAAAGGTTATCAGGTTTCGATTAAAATGTTTTCGCAAAATTCGATGATTCCGCCAGCACTAAAGGAAGGTGCGGTAGATGTTTCTGTCCATATTAGTACAGCAAATCTAGAAGAGATGAATCGCCGATTGGGCGGTGATGCGATGATGGTTTGGGCAGATACGCCGAGTGCGCCGCAGACGATTCGATCAATCAGACATCAACATATTGATGATATTCGCGATGGTATGACGATTGCCATTCCAAATGATCCGGTAAGCTCTGAGCGCGCCGCAAGACTATTGGAAGCTGTGGGTTGGATTACACTTGCGCCGGAGATTGATGTTTCCACTTTTCATGTCAATGAAATTAAGCCAGGAAGTGTGACACCGAAGATCGTTGAGATGGAATCGGCATTGATGTTACGAGCATTACCAGATATCGATTTTGCGGTTGTGAATGGGAATTTTGTGACAAATGCCGGCGAGCGTATTCAAGAGGGTTTAGCGATTGAAGATTCACCGGAAGAGCATTTGGTGAAAGTCGCAATTTTAGAGAAAAACCAAGATGAAACTTGGGCGAAGGATATTCAAGAAGCTTATAAATCCTCAGAATTTGAAGCCTTTATCAAAGCCGATCCAATTTATGAAGGATTAATCTTTCCGAAATCGTGGTCGAAATAAGATTTTTATGATGATCAATGCCGGCAAGGATGTCGGTCACAATTGCCGCTTTAAAAGAGAAGGAGACTTTTTCTATGCAATTATTTAAACAGTTAACTCAAGTATTGAAACTGACAAAATCAACAGAAATGTTACGTACATTTTCTGTTCATCATAATCTATTAAAAGTCATGTTATTTGGCATGATGGGATTGATATTAGCGGCATGTGGCGATAGTAAAGATTCTGATAAAAAGATTATCTTTGGTTTTGGTCCGTCTACTTATGCAGAGCAGTTTGAAAAAGGGATTCGTCCGATATTAGAAGCTCAAGGTTATGAGGTTGTTGTGAAAATCTTGTCGCAAAACATGCAGATTAATCCGGCGCTGAAAGATGGTTCGATCGATGTTGCCGGACATCAAAGTGTTGCCTATATGGAAGAGATGAACAAAGAGCTTAATATGAATATGGTCAAGCTCGCAGATACGGCAAGTGCGCCGCAATCACTGCGCTCTAAACGTCATCAATCTTTAGAAGATGTAAAAGCAGGAATGACAGTGGCGATTCCTAATGATCCCGTGAATGCTGAACGTGCGGCGCGTATTTTAGAAAGTATTGGTTGGGTGAAAGTGACGAATGATGAAATCTCTCGTTTCAGCGAGAAAGATATTGTCTCTTTAAATGGGATTAAGGTCTTGCTTCTCGATCCGGCACAAGGTTTACGAATTCTAGAAGATGTCGATTTTGCGGTGATTAATGGAAATTATATTGCGAATGCTGGCTTAAAAATGACAGATGCTTTAGTGCTGGAAGAAACGCCGGTAGAACATGTTGTGGTTGTGACCATTCGTGGGGAAGATCTTGAAAAAGCATGGGCGAAAGATTTGAAAGCCGCTTATGAATCGAAAGAATTTGAAACCTATATTCAGAACGAACCACTTTATGAAGGATTCATTTTGCCGAAAGTGTGGCAGCAGTAATAGATTAAAGGATTGCTGATCATCATTAATTTGCATCGATAGAGATCTTTATTGAGATTTCTCAAAGCCCAGATAATTCTGGGCTTTTTGGATTGGGAACTATTAATTTTTTAAAATAGCTGGGATGGTTTATCTTTAATAGAGAGTAGAAAACATCTTTATTTTTGAAGATGAATTCATGAATTCTTCACACAAGAATCAACAAGTCTCATCAGGCTTTAGGCTATGATGAGTGATTCGTGTTCAGACTCAATTGATTAGCTGAAAATAGTCGTGAGAAGAGAGATAAAATGATCTTTATATTGTTGTATATCGTGTCGTATCCTGTGGTTTTAATTCTTGCCAAGATCTATATGGATCAAAATGGGGCTTCGAGTCCAATTGGTGATTATCTTGTGTTGCCATTTTGGTGGGCATTTCTTTGGACTTTTGTTCCGGCAACTTTGTTATCAATAGGGATTGATGTTTATCGGAAGGGAAAGCAAGAAGAGTCTGAAGATCTAGGGAAAATAGATGATTTCCAAGAATCTGATGGAGCACAAGAGAAAGGGAAACAAGATGAATAAACCAAAATTTTCACTGTATCTATTGCCGATAATTAGTGCAGTGAGTTTCACAATAACAATGCTTATTGTGCAGTTTTTCGTAGGGGAAGAGTCTCTTCAGATTGCAGATATTCCATCAATGATGATCTTTTTAGGAATTCTTGTTTTCATTTTGATGATGGCGGCAATTACGGGTTTTATGATGAGTATTTATTATCATTTTAAAATTCTAAGGATTACTCTAAAAAATATTATTTTTGCGATCGCTATCGCCGTGATTGTTTCTCTACTTTATGGATTTGGGCTTTGGGGTGTAGTTCTGTTTTTAGAGTATTTCTCGGGAGAGCTCGGTATTTTAATGGGCTTTTCATTAATCATGCTGGCCCCTTTCATTTTTCCCTTAACGGCTTTTTATGGTGTGAAATTTTCTCATCGCAAGCTGGACCAATATTTTGCAGAGATTCCTATAAAGCCTAGCTTTTATTGGCGTTTTGCGAACTCATTAACGGTTTATGCTTTCTACGGCGTAATGATTCTAACAATCTCGATACTCTTACCGAGTATTGGAGCACTTTATGGCGGTTATTTTTTTGTGACCAATATATCCACAATGTTTGCGGCAACAATGATTCCTGTCGGTCTTTTTCTGTTGATTAATGCTCTGCTTCCAAGCAAGGAATTTAATCGATTATATTTAAAAAAGAGTTGGATGGTTGCTTTTGTTTTAGTAATGGTGACAACAGTATTAGTGTTTATTGTGGGGCTAATGATTTTAAACATCATTTTTGGCAAGATGACAGGAATCTTATTTTTAGGATCAGTGGGCGTTTGCTCTATAGTTCTATTGATTGCGATTCGCATTACGATGAATAGCATTTTTAAATCACTTGAAATAAAAACAGCATCGAATTACGGTTGAAAATAGCGTACTATTCAATGGCTGAATGATGAGAGATGGATCTCATTGTTGAGTCCTTTTTATTTATCAGTAGAGAATTTATCGTGTCGAATCAAAATTTTTCCAGTCTTAATCTTCCTAAAACACAACTCTCAAATCTTGAGGATTTAGGCTACGTTTCCATGACGCCAATTCAGGCAAAGGCATTGCCGGCGATCTTAAAAGGTCGAGATCTTTTAGGACAAGCACAAACGGGAAGCGGTAAAACAGCGGCTTTCGGGATTGGTCTATTAGAAACGATTGATGCAAGGAAGTTCACGACACAAAGTTTAATTATCTGTCCAACAAGAGAGCTTGCGGATCAGGTGAGTAAAGAGTTGCGTAGATTAGGGCGTTATATCCCGAATTTAAAAATCTCAACCGTTTGTGGCGGAACACCAATTAAAAGACAGATTCATGCAATGGGGCAACATGCACCGCATATTGCAGTAGGAACGCCGGGAAGATTACTCGATCATCTTGAACGCCGAACGATTGATCTCTCTGATGTCAAAGTGTTGGTGTTAGATGAAGCGGATCGAATGCTTGATATGGGATTTGCTGATGAAGTGGATGAGATTATTGAATATACGCCAAGAAAGCGTCAAACATTACTCTTTTCTGCAACTTATCCAGAAAATATTCAAGCAATTAGTCGCCGTATTCAATATAAACCGGAAATGGTGGTGATTGAAGAAGCACCCGCTGCAGCACCCAAGATCGAGCAATCCGTTGTCACGCTGGAAGATGGACGAGATAAATCGGATGCGACGCTCAATCTTCTCTATCATTATGCGCCGGAATCAACAGTCGTATTTTGTAATACCATTGCTTCGACGATTGAGCTTGCGGAGTTCTTACAAGATCATGATATCGATACCTTAGCGCTTCATGGTGATCTCGATCAGCGCGAGCGTGATCAGGTTTTACTGCGTTTCAGTAATCGTAGTTGCCGCGTATTAGTCGCAACGGATGTTGCAGCTCGTGGATTGGATATTGAAGATCTCTCGATGGTGATTAACTACGATATTCCGTTTGATCCGGAAGTATATGTTCACCGAATCGGCAGAACAGGGCGTGCAGGAAAAACAGGAATTGCCGTGAGTTTGAGCCTTGCCGGGAAAGGGCATCGTTTAGAAGAGATCGAAGAGTATATCGATCAAGATTTAGCGGAAATCTCTTATCAAATGCTTCAACAGTCAAAAGCAATTGCACTGATTGCGCCGATGCAAACGATCGAAATTAATGAAGGAAAAAAATCAAAAATTAGTGCCGGCGACATTCTTGGTGCGCTCACTTCAAGAGGCGGAATTTCAGGTGCAGATGTGGGTAAAATCTCGCTGTTTCCGATGCAAGCTTATGTTGCTATTAAGCGAGAAAGTGCCGAACAGGCCGTCGATCAGATTTGGAATGTAACCTTAAAAGGATTACGTTGCCGTGCGAGAATTGTGAAGTAGAGCGGAGATAATCAAGTTTTTAGGGTTTCGGCCAATCAAACAACCAAGAATTGAGATAAGCCAAAGGTTCACGGATATGCGCGGTAATTTGTGAGCCTGAATCTTGCGGTGTTTTTCCGGCAAATCCTGAAAGAGAGGGTAAACCAGAACGTTTGGCGAGCATCATTGATCGAGGAAGATGAAAATCATTGGTGATAATAACCGTTTCAGAGATCGGTTTTCCGGCATTTTGTAATACTTTTTGCGCATTGATAAATTGATGCGCTGTACGAGTTGAGGTTTCTTCTAATAGGATCTGTGCTGCCGGAACACCTTGTTGAATAAGATATGTTTTCATCACGTTTGCTTCGCTTTGAGAATATCCCGGGGTTTTACCGCCGGTAGTAACGATCATTACGTTGGGATTATTCCGCCAATATTCGACCGCTCGATCTAAACGATATTGCAGCATTAAACTTGGTCTTAAAGGATTTCCTTCAATATGCGCGCCTAAAATAATGAGTGAGTCTGCATTTTTTGCCGGCGAATATTGTCTGTTTTGATAATAGATAAGGGCGTTGCCGAGAACAATGATTGAGATGAACAGAAAAATGGCCACAAGGATCGCTCTGGTAGTGAATTTTAGAATTATGGAGAGAGGAGAATGGCTTGTCATATTGTCAGGCTTTCTTAATTGTGAGTGTTGATTGTCTACGAAATAGATCATGATTGTATCCCTATTTATAGAAAGATATGCACAATTTCTGTGGATATCTTTAGGGATAATGTGCTTATAGTTTGGGAATAACGATAGATTCTCGTTTATCTTATTGATTTTATATCTTTTTTTGTTATTGGGTTAATGTGGTTAATAAAAGAACGCAACGCTTACGACATGATGGGCGGTATTTGAGATGTTTGAGATAAAAATAATTTTTAAAGTTTGATATGCCGCTGGAAAGAATGCCTGTCCGAGATCTTGACTAAGTCTCTTAAGTTAGAAAAATAATCAGTGATCTAAAAAATAGAGCGGAAGCGGGTTAGGGTTAAGTTGAGGGATAATAAAAACCGCCAAATCCAATGGATTGACGGTTTTAAGAGTATTATTTTTCATGTTATTTTGAAGTTGGGTTCGTAAACTTTATTTTCAAAATTACTTATAAAAATGGTTGATCAATGTTACATCTTGCACGATAGGAAGATCTTTAATCAGCGCCATTGCCTCATAAGCGCTTCTAATCGTTGTATCTTCGATGATAGCCGCAAGTTGTGTATTGGTACTATCGACGATATTGCAAGATTCCACTGTTGCTAAAAAAGCAAGTAGGGCGTCTTTATCATCACGATGAGTTTTAACGATGATTCCGCACACATTGTGCTTAGGCTGTGTTGTCGCTATAGCCATACTAATTTCCTCATTTTGAAACAAGAATGCATAAATGCACTCTTAACGTACCATAAACTGATCTCTTTCTTGTACTCTTTTTGAGCAAAGTTGATGACTCTCAACAATTTTAAGAATAAATAGTTGTAATATCAACAGGTTCTGTTTTTAAGTACTATGATTGTTATCATTATAAATGCCATGTCTTATCAAAATGTTGATGAAAGATGATAAAAAAAGCCACTCAAGCATTGCTGTTGAGTGGCTTTTGCCTACGATGATTAATGGAATCGCCGTTTAATAATTACTGTGCTGGATATACTGGGAATTTATCGCATAATCCGACAACATTTTTCGCAACACGTTCGATGACAGAATCATCTTCAATATTGTCTAAAACGTCACAGATCCAGTTTGCAAGAAGATCACATTGTGCTTCTTTGAAACCACGCGTTGTAATCGCCGGTGTTCCAATACGAATACCCGATGTTACAAATGGTGATTGTGGATCGTTTGGTACTGAGTTTTTATTAACAGTGATATTTGAGCGACCTAAAGCTTCATCCGCTTGTTTACCGGTTAAACCACGATCGATCAAGTCCACTAACATTAAGTGGTTATCTGTGCCGTTTGATACAATTTTATAGCCGCGTGATTGGAAAACACGAGCCATTGTCTTAGCGTTAGTGATCACTTGTTGTTGATACTCTTTAAATTCTGGTTGAAGCGCTTCTAAGAATGCGACTGCTTTTGCTGCAATCACATGCATTAAAGGACCACCTTGGATACCAGGGAAGATCGCTGAGTTAAGTTTGCGCTCAAGATCAGCATTATTAGAGAGAATTAAACCACCACGTGGACCACGAAGTGTTTTGTGCGTTGTCGTTGTCACAACATCGGCATATTCGATGGGGTTTGGATATAAACCGACCGCCACTAAACCCGCAACGTGTGCGATATCTGTAAAGAGGTAAGCACCTACTTTATCAGCGATTTCACGAAAACGTTTGAAGTCTAAGGTTTTCGAGTATGCAGAGAATCCTGCTACGATCATTTTTGGTTTATGCTCAAGCGCTAATCTTTCAACTTCATCATAGTCGATTAAACCTTCTGCATTTACGCCATAATGTACCGCATTATAAGTTCGACCTGAGAAGTTGACTTTCGCACCATGTGTTAAGTGTCCGCCGTGATCTAAGCTCATTCCTAAAACCGTATCGCCGGCTTCTAACAATGCTAAATAAACCGCACCGTTTGCTTGTGAGCCTGAATGTGGCTGAACGTTTGCATAGTTAGCGTTGAAAAGTTTTTTCGCGCGCTCAATGGCTAAATCTTCTGCAATATCGACAAACTCACAACCGCCGTAATAGCGTTTGCCAGGATAACCTTCTGCATATTTGTTGGTGAGTTGTGAACCTTGAAGTTCCATGACGAGTGGTGAACAGTAGTTTTCTGAAGCGATTAACTCGATATGATCTTGTTGACGCTTGTTTTCTTGTTCAACAGCCTCAAAAAGCGCTGGATCAAAGTCTTTAAGAGAGGTATTTTTAAACATGAATTATTCCTTCGGGATTAAGAACAAAAGATGTGGTGCGCCATTAGTTTAGATTTTCCCGAGAGGGCTTGCAAGTCTTGTTGTTTAATAATTTCAAGGATTTTTTGAATGGTGTTATCATGTCAGGATTATTAGGATATTTATTTGGATATTGGATTAGAAATAAGACTTTTTGGAAAGGTGGGAAAATGTTAGATAACGAACAAAAAATCCAGCAAGCTCGTACGAATATGATTCAGCAAATGTTGAGACCTTGGAATATTTTAAATCAGCGAGTATTAGATGTATTTGATGTGGTATCTCGTGATCAGTTCGTACCAAAAGAGTATGAGGCGGTTGCTTTCTCAGAAAGTCGTATCCCTTTAAATGAAACCCATTTAATGCTCCCACCGGTTTTTGAAGGTCGCTTTTTACAAGAGATCGCAATTCAAGATCATGAGCGTGTATTAATTGTTGGAACAGGGAGTGGTTTTTTAGCAGCCTGCGCTTCTCGTTTAGGTAATGAAGTTGTGACGGTCGATATGGTTGAGCGTTTTAACGTGAATGCTGAAGCAATTACTCGTGAATTGGGTTATAGCAATATCGAATATAAAACCGGGAAAATCCAAGATGTTTACCAAGAGTTGGGGACATTTGATGCGATTATTTTTACGGCTTCAATGGGTGAAGTTCCTGCAGAATACTTTGAGCTATTAAATGAGAAAGGTCGTCTATTAGCGGTTGCAGGTAAACCCAATGCAATGAGCGCAACGGTATTTAGCAAAATTGCCGGACAAATTCGTAATACGCCAGTATTTGAGCGTGATCTTGAGCGCCTTGTTGGCTTTGAAGATAAAGCAGAATTCGTATTCTAAGAACTTGAAGGTTATTGGAGCTAGCCGCATTTATAGGATTTAGATAATCATCGGCATTTCATGGATGTTATATCTTTAGGCTTCAATCATTGAAAACCCATCTTTCATTATAGATGGGTTTTTTGTTGGGATCTTTTGTGAAACACTTGTTGCCGGCAATGCAATACGAATCTTTTAAAGCAACATGAGCAATAGTAACCCCTATCAATCATTCGTATCAGTTTTGTTATGACGATATTGATAATATTAAAATGGATTTATAGTGGGTTTATAGTAAATATGTGATAAATATTAAGGTGATATTGGATCTTAATACGAAGATTCAAGGAAAGAACCTTGAATGATAGACGTCGTGAATTATCTTTGTAAACTCTCTTTTTAAAGCTGAATAGGTCAGTTTCTCAGGCTTCTTTTAATAAGCGAATAATCGGCTAATGGATTATTTTCGCTGATGAATCGCTCAGAAAACGACTATCATCAAAAAGGTTATTACAGTACAATCTTGAAGTTATTCGCTTCATGATTGCTGAAAAGCTTGAAGCGGATAGTGATTGAATTATTGGTAAATTTTTCGAAGCTTTTGTTAAATGAGATGATTGATAAAATTTGAATTAGTCTCTAAGAGCGATTATCACAATATTCCGTTATTTCAGAAAGTATCAATTGAGAGTAGTGGATAATTAATCACATCATAAATGAAATAATTAAATGAGAAATATATGAGTAACTTGTCAAATAAAAACTTCGAAGTACGTCCGATGGCTGATTTTGCCGAAGAGGCTTATCTCAACTATTCGATGTATGTCATTATGGATCGTGCGTTACCTTATATTGGTGATGGTTTAAAACCTGTTCAACGCCGGATCATTTATGCGATGAGTGAACTTGGGTTGAGCGCGAGTTCTAAACCTAAAAAATCGGCGCGTACCGTCGGGGATGTTCTCGGAAAATATCATCCACATGGTGATATTGCCTGTTATGAAGCGATGGTATTAATGGCGCAACCATTCTCTTACCGTTATCCGCTTGTCGAAGGACAGGGAAACTTTGGTTCGCTTGATAATCCAAAATCGTTTGCGGCGATGCGTTATACCGAATCTAAGCTTTCGAAATATTCTGAGATTCTCTTAAAAGAGCTCGGAGAGGGAACTGTTGAATGGACGCCGAACTTTGATGGTTCTTTAGAAGAGCCAAAATTATTGCCGGCAAGATTGCCTAATATTTTGTTAAATGGAGGAACCGGGATTGCTGTTGGAATGGCAACCGATATTCCGCCGCATAACTTGAAAGAAGTAGCAAAAGGCGTTTGTGCGTTGATCGACAATCCTGAAATGAGTTTGAAGGATTTAACAAAGATTATCCCTGCACCGGATTATCCAACGGGCGGCGAAATTATTACGCCAAAAAAAGAGATGCTATCGATCTATGAGAAAGGTCGAGGATCTGTACGTGTTCGTGCACGTTATCGCATTGAAAACGATGAAATCATCATTTATGAATTACCATATCAGGTATCTGGAGAAAAGATTCAGCAAGATATCGCGGCGCAGATGCAGGCGAAAAAATTGCCAATGATTGAGGATATTCGGGATGAATCTGATCATGATGAACCAGTACGCATTGTATTGATTCCAAGATCGAATCGCGTGGATGTAGAAATGGTGATGAATCATCTTTTTGCGACGACCGAATTGGAAAAATCATTCCGTGTAAATCTCAATATGATCGGGCTTGATCTGAAGCCAAAAGTAAAATCATTAAATGAGATCTTAACGGAATGGATTGAGTTTCGTCGCGATACCGTGATTCGCCGGTTAACATTTCATAAAAATCGCATCGAAAAACGATTGCATCTTTTGGAAGGGCTCTTAATCGCCTTTTTAAATCTCGATGAAGTCATTCGGATTATTCGTTTTGAAGATGAGCCGAAAGCCGAATTAATGGCGACCTTTGATTTAACAGAAACACAAGCGGATTATATTTTAGAAACGCGTCTTCGTCAGCTTGCAAAGTTGGAAGAGATGAAGCTTAAAGGGGAAGAAGCAGAGCTTCGTGCAAAATTAAACGATATTATTGCACACCTTGAGAGTCCAGAAAAAATCAATGCGTTGATTAAATCAGAAGTCGAAGAAGATGCTGTAAAATATGGCGATGATCGCCGATCGAAAATTATCGAGAGAGAAGCTGCTGAAGCGATTGATGAGTCGGCATTAGTATCGAGCGAACCGGTGATGGTAGTGATTTCTAAAATGGGTTGGGTGCGTGCCGCTAAAACACTCGATATTGATCCAACTTCTCTCAATTATAAAACGGGAGATGGATATTTAACATCTTGTGTTGGACGTAATAATCAGCAGTTGGTCTTGTTCGATACGACGGGAAGAACCTTTAGTGCACCGGCACACACATTGCCAACAGCGCGAACTGCTGGTGAGCCGATTACCACGCGAATTAATCTAACGGATGACGCGAAGATTGAACATCTGATTTTAGATAAAGAAGATAGTCATTATCTTGTGGCGGCATCGAATGGATATGGTTTTATTTCTCAATATCGTGATTTCTTAACGAGACAAAAAGCAGGGAAATCTACCGTAAATCTTGGTGGAGAGGCTTTACTCTTGCCGCCGCAGAGGATTGATGATATCGAATCACAATTTGTGATTGCCGTGAGTGAGCAAGGTCGGTTCTTGGTCGTTCCTACAGCTGAGTTGCCGGTGATGGCGCGTGGAAAAGGGAATCAAATTATAGGAATTCCAGGTGCGCAGTTTAAGGCAAAGAAAGATGCATTAGTTGGTATTTTGGTGATTTCCAAAGGTGACACGTTAGAGGTGGAATATGGCAAGCGGAAGTTTAAGCTAGCTCCTAATGAGTGGGAGAATTTAATTGAGGAACGCGGAAAACGTGGTAAAGAATTACGTTTGAACCTCAAGTTAAAATCAATAAGCATTGCAAACGAAGAGTAATCACCGTATAATCACGGGCTTGACTGTTATAACTGGTCGCGGTTGTAACGTATTTTAAACATTTTAATTGGAGCAAACCAATGTCAAATTATTTTTTTGATGCTATCGTTCGTACAGATATGGGTAAAGGTGCGAGCCGCCGCCTACGTCACGAAGGAAACATTCCTGCAATCGTTTATGGCAACAATAAAGATGCCGTAAGCCTTGTTTTAAACCATAACGAAGTTTTAAAACGCTTCCGTCATGCAGATATCTACACTTCAATCATTGATTTAGTGATCGATGGTAAAAAAGAGCCTGTAATTTTACGTGATGTTCAACGTCACCCATACAAGCCAATCATCACTCACTTAGACTTCATGCGCGTAAACGCAAACGAAGCGATCATTGTTGACGTACCAGTTGAGTTATTAAACGAAGAGAAATCAGTTGGTGTTGTTAACGGTGGTATCGTAACACTTCATGAAGCAACATTAGCAGTTTCATGCTTACCAAAAGATCTTCCAAGCGTTATCCAAGTAGATATCGCGAACCTTGCTGTTGGCGAGCACATCATGATTTCTGATGTTCCAGCAATCGCAGGTGTTGAGTTTGTGAATATCATGAACGAAGAAGAGATGAACGACCAACCAGTTGTTGCAATCGTTGAACCACGTGTTGCAGTTGAAGCAGACGATGCTGAAGAAGCTGGCGAAGAAGCAGCAGAAGAAGCTACTGAAGATAAAGAGTAATTAAAGACTCTTTTAATTGAGTATTTCATTATGATAAAAATGATTGTTGGCCTAGGTAATCCTGGGCTTCAATATGCAAAAACCCGCCACAATGCGGGTTTTTGGTTTATTGATAGTATTAGAAATAGCGCGCTCAGCCCAAATAATCGATTTAAAGGATTAGTAGGCGAGCAGATGTTTGGCAGCCAAAAGGTTTATCTTTTAGAACCTGAAACTTATATGAATAAAAGTGGTGAATCAGTGGTTGCACTGGCCCTTTTTTATAAGATCATGCCAGAAGAAATTTTAGTAGTTCATGATGAGCTTGATCTTCCTCCCGGCGTTGCGCGATTTAAAAAGGGCGGTGGTCATGGCGGTCATAATGGCTTGAGAAGTATTATTGATCTTCTCGGCTCAAAAGATTTTATGCGTTTAAGATTAGGTGTTGGACATCCTGGGCATTCCTCTTTGGTATCGGGATATGTTTTAACAAAAACACCTGAGAAAGAAGAGAATGAAATCTTCAATGCGATTGATGCAGCGAGACGCGTTTTACCGCAGTTTGTTGCCGGCGAATATGAAAAAGCGATGAATGAACTTCATCGTAAATAAATGATAATTTAAAGGAACTTTTATGGCTATTCAGTGTGGAATTGTAGGTCTTCCTAATGTTGGTAAATCGACACTCTTTAATGCATTAACGAATGCGGGCATTGATGCTGCAAACTATCCGTTTTGCACAATCGAACCAAATGTGGGTCGTGTGAATGTCCCAGATACGCGTCTCGATCCTTTGGTGGCGATCGTAAAACCAGAGCGCGTTCAACAAACCTATATTGATTTTGTGGATATTGCCGGTTTAGTTGCCGGAGCTTCACAAGGGGAAGGTTTAGGAAATCAGTTCCTTGCGAATATCCGTGAAACAGATGCGATTGCACACGTTGTTCGTTGTTTTGAGAATGATGATATTGTGCATGTTGCGGGTCAAATTAATCCCATTGATGATATCGAAGTGATTAATACGGAGTTAGCATTAGCGGATCTTGCAAGTGCGGAGCGTGGAACACAGCGCCTTGAGCGAGTCGCAAAAGGTGGCGATAAAACAGCGATTGCTCAAGTTGAACTTTTAAAGTCAAAAGTATTGCCGGTATTAAACGAAGCAAAAAGTCTTCGTTCATTAGGTTTAGATGCTGATGAGCGTCTTTTGTTGCGTGATTTTCATTTCTTAACGTTAAAGCCAGTGATGTATATTGCGAACGTCAATGAAGATGGTTTTGAAAATAACCCACTTCTGACAAAAGTTGAAGAGTATGCCGCCGCTGAAAACTCTTTTGTAGTACCAATTTGTGCGGCAATTGAAGCAGAGATTTCTCAGCTTGATGATGAAGACAAAGCGATGTTCTTAGATGATATGGGCTTTGAAGAACCGGGTTTAAACCGTGTTATTCGTGGTGGATATCAACTTTTAGATCTTGAAACATACTTTACTGCCGGCGTTAAAGAGGTTCGTGCATGGACGATTCGTAAAGGTTCAACTGCGCCACAAGCCGCGGGCGTCATCCATACGGATTTTGAGCGTGGATTTATTCGTGCAGAAGTGATCGCCTATAATGATTATGTAGAATTGGGTGGCGAAAATGCGGCAAAAGAGAAGGGCAAAATGCGCTTAGAAGGAAAAGAGTATATCGTGCAAGATGGTGATATTATTCATTTCCGCTTCAACGTTTAAGATCGAAAGGATGATCCACACTTATTACTTACTGCTTATCAGTTAATGGTGGGATTTTATGAGAACCTTGGTAGTTACTGCTATCAAGGTTTTTTGTTGTTTGAGATTAATGCCTTTTGAAGATGAAGGAAAATAATTTTATCGTATTAGCAATTTTATAGTGAAATTAGTGTGAAGTGAGCTAGAGCTCTCTGTTAAGGTTGATGTACGGTTGGGGAGAATACCTGCATACTTTTACTAATATCGGATCAGTTTTAAATTACTGAATGAGAACTTTTTGTAGAATTTATTAGCGGTCAAGAGCGGGGATTGTAAGGTTAATCAATTATTTTCCGGTAATGATGGATTGCCAATATTCTTGAGTTCGTCCAGAAATAGTAAAATCTTAATGTCCGTAGAATTTATTTATGAGATAAAATCCGAGGAATGTTGCGCCAACTGCTCCAAAGAAATGGAGGAAAATCAGTAGTAGAGAATTAAGATATTCTCTGTTTTGTAAGAGTTGCATGGTTTCTAATGAAAAGCTTGAAAAGGTGGTTAATCCTCCACAAAATCCTACAATGAGTAAAAGCCGAATGCTTTGGTCAGGCTTTTGTAAGAGATAGCCGGCTAGGATTCCGACCAGTAAACCTCCCACGATGTTGACAATTAATGTCGAGATTTGAATTGGTGTGCTCATTTTGCTCTCAATCAGTGTGAAGAGATATCGAGTGCCACCACCAAATGCAGCGCCGAACATGACTAGGAAAAGATTGTAGATTAGTGATGGCATTTTGAGTGCTCCCTCATTACAATTGACGGGAAAATAGGATAAACAGCGAAGTTGTATAAAGGATTGAGAAAATGATTGATTGGGACAAAATTCATCCTCAGTGGAGAGATTTTATCAAAGCAGAGTTTGAGAAACCTTATTTTAATGAGATAACGTCAGGAATTGCAAAATCTCAACTTGAAGGAAAGAGAGTTTTTCCGCCGAAAGCCCAGATTTTTTCTGTATTCTCTCAACCTAAAAACCAAATTAAAGTAGTGATTCTAGGACAAGATCCTTATCATGGTTTTGGGCAAGCGAATGGATTGGCATTTTCAGTGCAACGTGGTGTTAAAATTCCGCCCTCATTAAGGAATATCTATCGAGAGTTAGAAACAGATATTGAAGATTTCGTAGCACCACAAGATGGAGATCTGACGGCGTGGTGTGATGAAGGTGTTTTTTTATTGAATACGGTGTTAACGGTAGAAGAAAAGTCTGCTCATTCTCATGCAAAAATTGGTTGGGAGCGTTTTACCAGTGCCGTGATTGAAGAGATTGATCGTGATTGTAAAAATGTCGTGTTCATTTTATGGGGAAGCCATGCACAGAAAAAGGGGATGAATATTGATGGTGAAAAACATCACATTATTAATAGTGCGCATCCGTCTCCGTTATCGGCATATCGAGGATTTTTTGGCTCAAGGCCTTTCTCTCAAACAAATGAATATCTGAAAGAAAGGGGGCAACGCCCAATTAATTGGCAAAATTAACCTCATATCTGGATTCTAGAGTATAAAGCTACTTTTTGTGAGAGAAGTCGCTTTTTTCTTTTGAGATGAAATATTTTAGAGCAATATTCTCAGGGAGTTTTTGTATATTTTATATTCAGCAATAACTATTGAATTAATTGCTAAATTTCACTGATATGACTATAAAGGTGAAGTGTGTTTCGATGAAATATCTCCTTTAAAATAATCAATGAGAATATTTTTAAAGAGATTTGTTGATAACTTATAAAAAATAATAAGGGGTTATCAAGGGAAACATCAATGAGGATATATCAATAATAATGATAAAAGGAGGCGTTATGGCATTAGATCATGACCCAAAAACGATGCGTAAAATTCTTATCGCAAGTTTAACCGGCAGTGTGATTGAGTGGTTTGATTTTTTCCTATATGGAACTGTCGCCGCTTTAGTATTTAATCAGATATTTTTTGTGAGTGAGGATCCTGCGATAGGATTAATCTTATCTTATGCATCATTTGCGCTAACATTCTTTATTAGACCTTTTGGGGGAATCTTATTTAGTCATATTGGCGATCGAATTGGACGTAAAAAGACTTTGGTATTAACACTGAGTTTGATGGGGATTGCGACAATGGCAATTGGCTTGTTACCTTCCTATCATACGATTGGAATCTGGGCGCCTATTTTACTCATTTTTTTTAGATTGTTACAAGGTATTGGTATTGGCGGCGAATGGGGTGGCGCATTGCTGTTGGCAGTGGAATATGCCCCTAAAGAAAAGCGAGGTTTTTTTGGAAGTGTGCCGCAAGTGGGAATTCCGATTGGTATGGTACTTGGGACTTTAGTGCTATCTTTGATGACGTTATTGCCAGATGAAAAATTTATTGCTTGGGGCTGGAGAATCCCTTTTATTTTAAGTGCTCTCTTGGTGGTTTTAGGGCTGTGGATTCGTCATGGAATTGATGAAACGCCGGCATTTAAAGAGGTTCAAAAAGCAGGGAAAGTTCCAAAGCTTCCGGTGATGGATACGTTACGTTTTCATTGGAAAGAGGTTTTGATCGCTGTAGGTGCTAAATTTGTTGAAACAGCGCCTTTTTATATTTTTAGTACGTTTATTGTGTCATATGCCACGATTAATCTTGGATTTAGTCGCACGACAACGTTGACTGCAGTGATGATCGCAAGTGTGATTACTTCGCTGTTAATCCCTGTTATGGGTGCTTTGTCTGATAAAGTTGGGCGTAAAAAATTGTATGTTATTGGGACAATCGTCATGATTGCCTATATGTTCCCTTATTTCTGGATGGTGAATCAAAAATCTGTTCCACTCTTAGTGATTGCGACAATTTTAGGATTGGGGATTATTTGGGCGCCGATTACTGCGGTATTGGGCACATTTTTCTCAGAAATTTTTGCACCAGAAATTCGCTACACTGGCGTAACATTGGGATATCAAATTGGAGCGGCATTAGCGGGTGGTACTGCGCCGTTGATTGCGGTAGCTTTCTTAAGCTACTACGAGTCTTATGTCCCCATTGCGATCTACATTATGTTCACTGGTGTGATCTCTTTAGTGGCGATTTCATTTGCGAAAAATAAGAAGAGTAGTTTTAAAGATTAAGAGATTGATGATCATAATGAGATCTCATGCAGCATTGTTTGTGGGTTGAATGATGAATCGACATCATGGCTGTCTGAGATTGCAAAGATTTAAATAGTTTATAAATAAAGATAATAAAGAGGAGATTTAATGAAAATTCTCAATGAACAAGAGATCATGGCAACTTATAAAATGCCGGAGGCTTTACAGGATGTTGCCCATATTTTGAAAGCGAACTTTGCCGGAAAAGTGGATAATCCC
Organism: Candidatus Ignatzschineria merdigallinarum; assembly: GCA_019113305.1. GTDB lineage: Bacteria > Pseudomonadota > Gammaproteobacteria > Cardiobacteriales > Wohlfahrtiimonadaceae > Ignatzschineria > Ignatzschineria merdigallinarum. Next base: position 17,370 of record DXHP01000183.1, read on the forward strand.
TTGAGAACGGTGATTGAATATCCAGAGGAACACGCTTCTGTTCTCTATATGCCGTGTGCGGACTTGGAAAATGAGTTGATGAGCATGAAAGCGGTGACGATTTTTCCGAATAATCCTTCAAAAGGGAAAAATACAACACAAGGCGTGATCTTGTTATCCGATGCAACGAATGGGGATCATTTAGCACTCTTAAATGCTTCATATCTCACAAGACTTAGAACCGGCGCATTAAGTGGATTAGCGACGGCTTATCTATCACGTGAGGATAGTCAGGTTTTAACGGTTATTGGCACCGGAAAAATGGCATTTGAGCAAGTGTTAGGTGTTTTAGAAGTGCGAGATATTAAAACTATCTATCTTGTGAATCCGACACAAGCTAATGCGGAGCGCTTTAAGACTGATCTGCAGAATTATCCAATCTCAGGTGAAATTGACATTGTGATTGAGCCTGATGTAGCGGCGGCAGTAAAGAAAGCGGATATTATTAATTGTGCTACTCGTTCTAAAACGCCGGTATTTAAGGGGCAAGATATTCAACCAGGAACGCATGTGAACGGTGTTGGTTCTTATTTACCGGATATGTGCGAAGTAGATTTTGAATTTATCTCTCGTACGGCTCAAATTATTGTCGATGATTTACATGGCGCAACAGAGGAAGCAGGTGAATTTATCCAAGCAGTGGAAAAGAATCAATGGTCATTCGATAAGATTGATGGAGAGCTAAAATCTCTCGTTGCCGGCGCCATCACAGGACGTAAAGATCCAGAAGCGATTACATTTTTTAAATCGGTTGGTTCTGCATATTTCGATTTAGCCGTTGCGCAAGGTGTTTATCGTCAGGCGCTAAAAAGCAATATCGGTATTAATGTAGAAGTTTAAATACAATACGCTTCTACATAGTATTAGCTGATAAATTCACTTTTAAAAGAGTTTTTAATCAGGCAAGTTATCGCTGTTGCAGGTTAAGTATCGTCGCTTCAACTGCGAATGCGTGATTAATAAAGTATGCAAGCATTTTGCTCAGCTGCGCCTTAACTCTGAAAGAAAGTTTTAATGCAATCATTTAACATTGGTCGCATTATAAAACTCATTTCATGACCCTGTAGATAGAGAAAAGCCACTGAATCCAAAATCCAGTGGCTTTTCATTTTTGTATTATGGATGATGATGACTTAAAGCATAATCACAAAACAATCTGTTTTTTGTTGGCGGAGCTTCGAACAAGTCGCTTCAGCTTCATTTTCATTCATACCGGAAAGTAATGCGCGGTAATATTCGCCAGTATTAAAGATTTGAACATTCCCATTTCTGACTTTTTCGTAGGCTTGGCGTGCTTTATCTCGCGCCGCATTGTAATCTTTAAATGCGCCAACTTGCACCGCATGGCTAGCGCCAGAAGCGCTCACAATAGGTCCGTTAATGGGCGTGTTTCCAGGATGATAATCACCCGCTGGCGTATATTCAGACGCAGATTCTAACACTAATGCCGGCATCATCATTTCTGGGCGATTATTAACTTTAGGTTTTGGTGTTGCTGTTGCAACTGCTGTACTTGGTTTGGCTGGTTGTGTACGGTTCTTATTAGATAGAACCGTTTTGTCGCTAGTGATCGTTTTAGTTGGCGTGAAGAGAACCGTCATATCTTTAGTGATATAAGGCGAAATCTCACGAACGGAACGTCCGCGGTAGCCAGAGGTAAAGCTTTCATCGAGCATGGAGATCATTAGATTATCTCTAAGCTGAGTGGTTCTCCCTCCTAAAACGACGGCAAATACACGATTATTGTTTCGTTTAGCGCTGGTGAGAAGGTTGAATCCTGATTTGCGGATATACCCTGTTTTAATACCATCTGCGCCGGGGAAATCTTTGTTAACACGGTTATGAGAAGAAAAAGTGACACCGTTATAATCAAATGAAGGGGTTTGAAACAGAGGATAATATTTGGGGAAATGATTGTGTATCGCAATGCCAAGTTTAATCATATCTCTGGCAGTTGTGTATTGATTAGGATTGAATAATCCGTGCGGATTCACAAAATGAGTACTGTGCATTCCTAAGCGCTTGGCCGTTGCATTCATTCGTTTGGCAAAGGCTTCTTCAGAACCGCCCACGCGTTCAGCAACCGCTAAAGCCACATCATTTGCGGATTTAACAATTAGTGCTTTAATTGCCGTATCTAATGTAATCGCACTTCCTTCTTTTGCGCCAATCTTAGATGGTGGCTGCGCCGCTGCTTTTGCGGAGAAGGGAACTTTGGTGTTGAGATTAAGTTTTCCTTTAGAGAGATCCTCAAACACAATATAGAGCGTCATGACTTTAGTCAGTGAAGCTGGATAACGTCTTGCATCAACATCATGTTCATAGATCGGTTTTCCACTGCGATGATCAACGACAAAGGCAGAGAAGCCTGTTTCGGCGAATGCGATAGCGATCACACTAGTTATAATAAGGTGAATCGCGAGTAGGTTACGGATTATCTTTTTCATTCACTATATCTTGGTGTGTTAGAGATTGATGGAATAAAATGCGCCGTATCACCATAACTGAAAAATATCGTTTTAGTGATCGTTTTGTATATTGGCACATTTATGTGGGATCAACATAGTTTTTGAGGACTTCAACAAACAATCACTTTGAAAAATTTCAAGGAGATATTTGTATTTCATTATCAATGAGATGTGGGGAAATCACTCAATTCGTGCTATGTAGGATCGTTAATCTAAAGTTTATCATACAAAAAACTGATCTTTTCAGTGTACAACGTATTTTTTAAGAACTCCATAGTTGGCAATAAGGAAGTTTATATTGGCAATCTATGGAGTCATGATGATTTTATCAGTATGAAAATGCTTAACAGTTGAAGTGTGATTTTAAGGCTTCAAATACTGCTCGCAATCCCATTGCTTCGCCGCCTTTAGGTCTTCCTGGACGATGGCGAATATTCCATGCCATGACATCGATATGGGCATACGGTACTTGGCTTTCGCTAACAAATCGCTCTAAAAAGAGTGCCGCAGTGATCGCACCAGCGTAAGGAACGCTTCCTGAGTTGCTAATATCGGCATTATCGGCAGTAATCCAATCGTTATAAGGTTTATGAAATGGTAAGCGCCAAACCGTATCGCAGTTTTCAATAGATTTCTGGCTCATTAATGCCGAAAAGTCATCACTATTTGTGAAGAGTGCCGGAATCTCTGTACCAAGTGCAACACGGGCTGCACCCGTTAATGTGGCGAAATCGAGTAATAGATCACAGGGTTTTTCTAAAGCGTAGGTTAGCGCATCGCAGAGAATAAGGCGGCCTTCCGCATCGGTATTATCAATTTCGACGCTCATACCGTTGCGACTTTTAACGATATCGCCAGGGCGCATCGCACATTCTGAGATACTATTTTCAACGATGGGAAGTAAGACTCGCAGAGAAATATTCCACTCTTCTTCTAGGATCCATTTAGCTAGCGCTAACATATGTGCCGCCCCCCCCATATCTTTTTGCATATAGCGCATACCGTTAGAAGGCTTGATATCTAAGCCTCCTGAGTCAAACGTTACGCCTTTACCCACGAGCGTTAAGGTTGGAGCATTCTCTTTTTCAGCAATAATTTCTACTAAGCGGGGGTGATATTTACTAGCAGCCCCAACCGTATAGATTAGTGGAAAATTCTGTTTTAAGAGATCCGTGCCAACAATTTCTTTAATATTGACGTTTAAATCAGATAACTCTGCTCGAATTTGAGTTACAAAGTTATCAGGATTTAGTGCATTGGCCGGTTCGTTAATGAGATCTCTTGTCAGATAATGCGCGCTTAAAGCACGTTTCACTTTGAGATCGAGATTTTCCGGCAAATAGAATGTGACAGCTCGCTCTTCACGTGTTTTATATTGCTTGAATTGATAGGCGCCGAGTCCAAATGCGAGCAGATATTGATATTGTGCTTCTTCAGATAATGAGGCTGGGAGTTGATAATGGCCTAAAGGTAGTTTCGCATAACTATCGCCAAGCGTGAAGAATGGTTCCAATTCATTATGGCCGATGATAACACGTTCAACATGACCTTCATTGTTGTAAAGCGGAAGAATTTCGCCTGCTTTTAGTGATGAATTGTGCTTAAAACTTTGAAGATAATTCATCTGGTTGTCTGTGAGAGAAAGATCCTGAGTGGAGCTAGCAAATTCTACGGGAATGCAGTTATCGATGGATTGGCTGTAAAGATGTTCTAATTCAGTTTGTAACATAATTAAGGATTTCCTCTTTCTCTCTTTTTAATAATCTTAGGTTCAATAGTGATTCGAAATTGATAGTTACTTATCGTAAGCAATTAAAATTTCACGATTACCATTGGCTGCCGGCGCTGAAACAATTCCTTGAGCTTCCATCGCTTCAATAAGGCGAGCGGCTCTTTGGTAGCCGATACGAAGCTTGCGCTGGACATATGAAATTGTAGGGCGTTGATCTTCTAGCACAATTTTGACAGCTTCATCATAAAGTACATCTTCGACATCATCTGGCGAAGGAACAAAGCCTGAGGCATTTTCAGATAGCCCAGGGATCTCCTCTGTTGGATCTTTTAAGATCTCTTCCACATAATCGGTTGGACCGGTTAAGCGAAGGAAATCTGTCACGCGATTGACTTCATTATCATCGACGAAAGCCCCGTGGACACGGATAGGGAATGGCGCGCCAGTAGGGAAGTAGAGCATATCTCCACGACCTAATAAGTTCTCTGCGCCTTGCTGATCGATAATTGTCCGAGAGTCGATTTTGCTTGATACTTGGAAGGCAATACGGCTTGGGATATTGGATTTAATTAAACCAGTGATCACATCGACAGAAGGTCTTTGCGTTGCCACAACCATATGAATACCGGCAGCGCGCGCTTTTTGTGTCAGACGAGCGATTAACTCTTCGACTGCTTTCCCCACCGTCATCATCATGTCCGCAAGCTCATCAATGACAACGACAATGTACGGTAATGGCTTCAAATCAGGTGCGGATACATGATCAGAAACTTCACGTGAAGCATCCCACAGAGGATCTTTAATCGGTGCTCCCTGTTTGTTGGCTTCTTTGACTTTTTGGTTAAAGCCATCGATGTTACGTACTCGTAATTTACTCATAAGCAGGAATCGGCGCTCCATCTCCATCACTGCCCAACGAAGCGCATTAGCAGATTCTTTCATGTCTGTTACAACCGGTGCTAAAAGATGCGGAATATCATCATAAACAGAGAGTTCCAGCATTTTTGGGTCGATGAGAATGAGACGGAGATCTTCAGGATGTGCTTTATAAAGGAGGCTTAATAAGATGGTATTAATCCCCACTGATTTTCCCGAGCCTGTGGTTCCGGCAATCAGTAAATGTGGCATTTTCATCAGATTTGCCGTCACTTGCTGACCTGAAACATCTTTCCCAAGTAAAATCGTTAAAGGATGCTTGCTATTGCGATAAGCATCGGCATAAAGCCCTTCTTTGAAGTAGACGTTTTGACGATTTTTATTCGGAATCTCAAGTCCAATGAAAGGTTTTCCGGGGATGATATCAACGATACGAACACTTGTTACGGCAAGTGCTCTGGCAATATCTTTGTTGAGGTTATTAATCTGTGCGATCTTCACGCCAGGCGCAAGATCTAATTCAAAGCGAGTAATAACAGGACCTGGTTCGATATTGACTACTTTGACTTCAATGTTGAAGTTTTTAAACTGTTCTTCAATTAAACTTGCAAACTCTTGAAGTTCTAATGCATCGTAGCTCTCTGTTACCGGTGGTGGGTTACCGAGGAGATCAAGTCCTGGTAATCTTCCTGCCATTGGATATTCTTTAGGTGCCTTCACAGGAATTGGCATGCCTGAACGAGGATCAATTTCATGCCCGATAAATTCGGGCTTTTGAGGTTCTGGCGAGATGTTATTGTGAGATTCATTCATGACGGCTTGTGCGGCAGAAGATTGGACTATTTCCTCTTCAGTCGTAGTTTCGATGATTGATGGATCGTTCTCTTCAGGAAGTGTGATATCAATTTCCTCGATCTCTTCCTCGGCATTATCGCTAATAGAAAATTGAAGAGAAGAGGGCGTAATAGGCTGATCATTGATGGTGATAGTTGGCTGTACTTCGTCGATATCTGTGATTGCCGTAGCTGCTGGTTGACTAAACGTAATCGTTGGTTGCGTCGTTATTGTTTCTGGCGTTGTGTCATCTGCTGTTTGCGCTAGCTGCTCAGCAAGTGATGGCTCAACTTTAGTACTTTCCGCAATGGAGATATGCTTTTTCTTGCGTGCTTTGAAGAGGTTTTTAAAGATGGAAGGAATCCCTTTTTTTTCATTCACTTCTTCCGTTGTTTCCTCAACCGTTTCTATTGGTTGCTCTGTGGTTTGTGGCGCGCGAATAAATTGATCCCATTCATTAATGTTCGGTTCGAGGGGATTGATCTTAAAATCTTGCTCTTCTTGTGCTTGATTGCTGTTAGCACCATTATTCTCCGGTGCTACTTTCTGGAGGTTTCTAAAGATTGGGGGAATGTTGTTATTGTTATTCATTGCATCATCTTCTAAGTCAGTTTTCTCTTCTTCAAGCGGATTGTAGTTATAGCTGTTAAATAATGGATCTTGCACGGGAGCATTTGTTTCATACGCTTCTTCTTGGAGGAGAGATTCGTCAATTTGAATGAAGTCTTGTGGTGCTTTTGAATTTGAAGACTCCTTAGATGCAAAAATTTTACTAAAGAAATTAGGGGCTTTCCGTTCGCTATTATCAAGCATTCGATCAATAGTATCTTGATGAATATTGCCATCATGGCTTGGGAGATGTTGGTTGTAATTTAATTCATCATCGTTTTTTTTTGGAATAAGGATATTGAGGATCTTAAAAATCACGGCACCAATATGATCAGCCCAGCCAATAGGCCCCATTCCCGTAATGAGATAGAAACCAATAAAGGTTAAGATTGCGAAGCTAATTTTTGTAATGTAAACAAGTGTTTGAAGTTTGATCGAGAGCGCACTACTGATGAGATTAATCAGTTCTGTACCAATAAATCCGCCCATCATGCCCCCATTTCCGCTATGGAGATCTAATAAGGCTGATAGGGAGAATATTGCAATTAAAACTCCTAACAATCTAAAGCTAATCTTATCTAAAGAGATCGTGAGTAATTTGCGTTTAAAGAAGAGCTGATAGCCAAATCCAACGAGTAAAATTGGCAGTAACCAAGCGGTACTGCCGATTGCGGAGAGGATGATATCGGCGAAGTAAGCGCCGCGCTCTCCGGCGATATTATGGATCACATCTGAATCGGTAGCGCTGCTCCAAGCGGGGTCAGCAGGGTGATAGCTATAAAGGCTTACAGCCATCGCAAGCGCGATAATAATGGTTGCTGCGAAAAGCACAATACCGACCGTCTTAGAAAAGACAGAGAGAACCACAGTGGAGGTTTTGGTTTTTTTAGGAACAGCCTGACGCAAGATATCGGATCCTTATTGTCAATAAATCGGTAAAATGGCGGATGAATATTCGTGAGCTATTTTAGCATAAATCTTCGTACAGCCCCTTATTCTAACAAAAGCCGGAATGAATAAAAACCTTTACGCCGC
>DXHP01000184.1 GCA_019113305.1 Candidatus Ignatzschineria merdigallinarum
TTTTAACGATTGCGGCAGATGCTTGTTTGCCGGAAACGCTGATCATTGAGGAAGCAGCGAAGATGCCATTAGTCCATTTGGAACGTCTATGCCGGCGTTTTAGTAAGGTATTGATGATCTCTTCTGTGGAAAACTATGAAGGAACCGGACAAGGTTTACGAGAAAAAATTCAAGATCTGGTGTCCATTCATAAGCAATACCAATTAAATCATATTAAGCGTTTCCGAGCGGGTGATCCTTTAAAGCAAATGTGTGATGTTTTGAGTTTTCAAGCATGTTATTCGCATACGCATTCTGATGATGCCGAGATGGTGAAATCATTACTAAAGGCAGAGGTTCGTCGAGATTTTAAACAGGATACCCTATCGGATCTGATCTTAGAATTTTATGATGATCACAATATTTCTGCATTACGAGGGGATTTGATAAAGCTGCAAACACTCTATCATCTGCTTAATCAGACGCACTATCAGACGAACATTCAGGATTTACGCCGGCTTTTTGATGCGCCATCACAGGTATTTGTTTTGGCTTATGATCAAGAGCAATTAGTGGGAGCGATTTGGGCGATGAAGGAAGGGGGATTGTCGCCGGCATTAACAGACGCTGTTTTTCAGGGATTGCGGCGTCCGAAAGGAAATTTGGTAGCACAAATGTTAACGGGGCAAAGTTATTTTCCTGAGGCGATGTTGCAGTGCTCTGTCAGAATTTCTCGAATTTCGGTCATTAAACCGTTGCGGCGCTTGGGGATTGGGCAAGCGATGGTGGCTTTTTTAGAGAGGAAATTACGAGATCGTCAAGATTTTATGTCGGTGAGTTTCGGGTTAACTACCAATTTATTACAGTTTTGGGAATCAATGGACTATCAGATTGCCCATTTAGGTTTCCATTTAGATAAGACGACAGGATTGCATTCTGCGGTTGTGTTGAAGGATTTAGCATGCTCGGAAAAGCAAGATTGGATGGGGGAAGCGGTTCGTAAATTTCAGGCGGATGCGGCGCTGAACATCCAATATCGGGAATATCGTCCTGAGATTTTAGCAATCCTTCAGAAAAAAGCATTAAATGGTCCTTTTGATCAGAGAGATCAACAGGTTATTATGGCATTTCAGCAGGCTAAGCGGGCAAAACATACGGTAGAGAATGCGCTTTTGCGGCAAAAATAGAATTTATTTGCATGATTGTTGTGCAGTTGTTGACAGCACATCGCTTCCTCCCTATAATCCTAATTCTGAAATGTAGTTCAGCCGGCGTAGCTCAGTTGGTAGAGCAACTGACTTGTAATCAGTAGGTCCCGCGTTCGATTCGTGGTGCCGGCACCATATCAAAGAAGAACCCAGTACTTTTAAAGTATTGGGTTTTTTCTTGTGTGTAAGATTTGTAGCTTTCATTTATGAATAATCAATTATTCGGAATCTTGATAGTCGCATCTGTTTTCAGTATTAAGCATGAAACGTTCTTGTCACATTGCTCTGCGATTGGGGGAGAATATTTGCATATTTATAATAATTGTTTGCCAGCAAATCCTCAGGAAGATTTTAAATCGCAAGGGTTATGGTTTGTTTAAATTAAATAATGTTTATATATATTGATGAATATTCTCTGAATCATTATGGGGATTAGGGTTTAAGAAGATAGTGAAATAATGGTGAATTGCGGCTGAGAAAATGCCGATAAATATTATTACTTCGTCTCGATGTTTTTTTAAAGAAAATCGATCTATGAAATAAACGTTCATCAAGAGAGATCTGATTGTGAGTTATTTGCAGCCTATATTTAGTCGAGATTATTAGAACTTACAGCATATTAGAAAAAATGTTTTTTCGTTTGATTATGAATGAGCAGAATCAAGAGGATTATGGGAATAATCTTGAGAGAGCGTTAATAATCGTTTGGGATTATTCATTAGGCTCGTTAGTGAGGAGCTGCCATTATTTTTGGGGTTTGTTGAGAGGCGTCGGGAGATTAGAGAATAAATCTATCAGGAGGAGTTGACAGAAAGAATCTTCCTCACTATAATCCTATTCCTGCATTGCAGTAAGCCGGCGTAGCTCAGTTGGTAGAGCAACTGACTTGTAATCAGTAGGTCCCGCGTTCGATTCGTGGTGCCGGCACCATATAAAGAGAAGCCCAACTAGTTATTAGTTGGGCTTTTTCTTGTCTATTGATTTTTGCTCTTGTGTTAATCATGACTCATCTAAGAGATCAGGATTCATTTTTAAGACTAATGCTTTGATCTCCGGCGTTGGATAATCTGCGCGGTGCATCAATAGTGAATAGAGTTCTGGATCTTGCATGTCCAAAAGAGAGAGATAGAGGTCTTTTTCTGCCTCTGGAGCACTTTCAAAATGATTGGCAAGATAGCGATCACATAATGCATCTAATTCGCGCATACCCCGACGCGAACGCCATTTTATTTTTCTAAGATCATATTTTTCACTCATTCAATAACCTCTTCCATCTAAAAATAGTGAAACTCAAAATGATAGTCACCGATCAGTGTACTATGTTTCGTCCCTCATGGCGGTGTAATCTGTAATTTTCGAATTTATGTCATGATTCGCAAGCTATCTGTTTAATAATGGTTTTTTCAGCTGTTTGAGGATATCTCTTTGCTCTAAAAGGGAAAGTCGCAAAATAAATGCGCAATTGCTCATCATTTTTTGTTATGATCTATGACCGGCTAAGAAATCAAAAAGGAACGATCAACGCCACTTTTGCTTGATTATGTTTCACATCTTAGCTAGTATTCTCCCCTTAATAAATTTGTGACACGGTGAACTATGAATAAATGGTTTGAATTAACTTTGAAGGCTGACATGCGATTTACTGCGGAAGCATTAGATGAAGCATTAGTGGAATCTGGCGCAGTTGCGGTAACGATGAAAGATGGCGAAGATGATCCAATATTCGAACCCCTACCTGGTGAAACACCTTTATGGAGAAATACGCTTGTTACAGGACTTTACGAAGTTCCTTGTGATGTTGAAGCGATTAAAGCGTTTTTAATTCAATATTTGGATGAACCTCATTTACCGATTGTCGAAACAAGTGAATTAGAAGATAAAGATTGGGTAAGAGCGTGGCAAGATCACTATAAACCGATTAAATTTGGTGAAAATTTGTGGATCTGCCCAACGCACCTTCCTTCTCCTGAGCCTGAAGTGGCAACCGTGAGACTTGATCCGGGTTTAGCTTTTGGTACAGGAACGCATCCTACAACAGCGCTCTGCCTTGAATGGTTATCTGAAAACCGTACAGAGATTATTAACCAAACCATCGTTGATTATGGTTGTGGTTCCGGCATCTTAGGAATTGCCGGTAAACTGTTAGGGGCAAAAGAGTGTTTTAGTACCGATATTGATCCACAAGCGATTTATGCCACAGAGCAAAATGCTGAGCGTAATCATGTGTCGATTCATGCATCACTTCCTGAAACTTTTAAACCGTCGAAAGCGAAAGTCGTTTTGTCGAATATTTTGTCAGGGCCGTTAGTAGAACTCGCACCGATTTTGGGAAATCTTGTTGAGCCAGGTGGGCACTTAGTGCTTGCCGGTTTATTAGACCATGATGCGGAATTTGTCAAAGCGGCTTATCGTGATGATTTTACGTTTGAAGCGGATAAGAGCTTAGACGGTTGGACAAGACTCCACGGTATTAAGAAACAGTAATGAAAATTGGGCATTATCAAATATCATCGCCTTTCGTGTTAGCACCGATGGCGGGGGTAACGGATCTTCCTTTCCGTAAGATTTGTCGGGATATGGGCGCAGGACTTGCTGTTTGTGAAATGGTAAACGCAAACTCTGAGCTCTGGGAGACAGAAAAGTCTCAGCTTCGTTTTACCTATGATGGTGAAGTTTCTCCTGTGAGTGCCCAAATAGTCGGTTATGATCCTGAGATGATGGCTGATGCCGCTCGATTTAGTGTTGAAAGTGGTGCACAAATCATTGATATTAATATGGGTTGTCCGGCAAAAAAGGTTTGTAAAAAAGCCGCAGGTTCTGCGCTGTTACAAGATGAACCTTTAGTAATAGAGATTTTAAAAGCAGTGGTTGCTGCTGTTGATGTTCCCGTGACCTTGAAAATCCGTACAGGATGGGATCGCGAGAACAAAAATGCAGTCACGATTGCGAAACATGCACAAGAAATAGGAATACAAGCTTTAGCAGTTCATGGTCGGACGAGAGAGGATCGCTTTCTTGGTGATGCCGAATATGACACGATTGCGAGAGTGAAAGAGGCGATTAGTATTCCTGTGATTGCAAATGGTGATATTGATTCGATAGAGAAGGCACAACACGTGTTGAGTCATACAGGCGCGGATGCGGTCATGATTGGTCGCGCAGCATTGGGGAATCCTTGGCTGTTTCGCTCCTTATCTCAAGGCGAGAAGTATATTCCGACTCAAGAAGAGTTATTAGCAACGGTGTTGAGCCATGTTAGTGAACTTCATGAGTTCTACGGAGTTGAGAAAGGGATTCGTGTTTCACGTAAGCACATCCTCTGGTACTTAGGGGACCGAGAAATTCCTGCAGAACTGCGTAGCAGTATGTTGCGGGAGCGAGTACCAGAAAAACAACTCGATTGGATTCGCCAGATCTTTTTGCAGCAATAATTGTCATTTGTGTTTTTATATGTAACTTTAATTTTAGACAGATATTTTAGGAGTAAAAAATGATTTCTCGTGAGCGTCTTAAAGACCATATTCCATTGCGTGAGTCAGTAAAAGAAGCGTTAGACGAAATTTCAGGGATGCTAGATGGGAAATACCCACCTAACCTCTATCGTTTAGTGATTAATGAAGTTGAGCGTCCGCTTTTTGAGAAAGTTTTAGAATATACTGATGGTAATCAGTCAAAAGCTTCTGAAATCTTAGGTATTACTCGTTCTACTTTAAAAAAACGTTTGGATTATTTTGATATTGATCCGCGTGAACATAAATCATAAGATTAGTAGAGCAGTTATAAATACTATAAATGCCGTATAAAATACGGTGAATGATGATCGATGAATTGGGAGTATGACAATGAAAAAAGCCAATGATGTACGTCGCGGAGACGTCATTTTGCATAACAATCTCTATTACTTGGTGAGAGAAGTTGAAAAGTCTGCGCCAACTGCTAGGGGCGGAAATACCACATTTAGAATTCAAATGTTCTCAATTCCCGATAATCATAAAATCGATCTATCTTTACGTGCAGATGATGAACTAGATGATGTTCAGCTTCATAAAAGAGAAGCAACTTACTCTTATCAAGATGGTGAAAACTATGTCTTTATGGATAGTGAGGACTTCAGTCAATATTATTTGAGTGAGAAGATGGTCGGTGATGATGCAGGATTTATCCTCGAAGGGATTGAAGGTTATTATGTGTCATTAATCAATGATGCGCCAGTGGCTCTATCTTTGCCACAAACGGTTGTATTAGAGGTGATTGATACTGCGCCGGAGCTAAAAGGTGCTAGCGCAACAAAACGTAATAAGCCGGCAAAACTTTCCACAGGAATTACGGTTTCCGTTCCAGAATATATTGAGAACGGTACCAAGATTGTCGTGAATACGGATACGAAAGAGTATTCGAGTCGCGCATAATGAATGCTTTAGCGATAATATTGAAAGGTGAGGAACTCCTCACCTTTTTTTGTGCGCGTGTTATTACCTGTTCATTCGTTGATTTTAGGATTGAATTTATTATTGGTATAACTGGATAATAAGTTTTATGATTATTCAATGAAATTATTATAATGTAAATGAATCGCTAGAAGTTATTAAGACTAGCGAACAGTCAGCAGAAAAGTGAAAGAGAGATTGATGATTCTTTTTCAATTAGGAGAAAACATGAAAAAATTGATGTTAGCAGGGGCGTTAGTTGCAGGATTAGTATCAGGAATGGCAATGGCTGAAGAAGCCGTTGTCGCACCAAATCTTTATGTTGAGATGGATACAACCGCCGGCAATATTGTCTTAGAGCTTAATGAAGAAAAAGCTCCGATTACCGTCGGAAACTTTAAAAACTATGTGGATGATGGATATTACGATGGTTTAATTTTCCATCGTGTAATCGATGGTTTTATGGTGCAAGGCGGTGGTTTTGATGCAGAGATGAATCAAAAAGGGACAAACGCACCGATCCAAATCGAATCTAATAATGGTTTGAAAAATGAGCGTGGATCTATTGCGATGGCAAGAACTATGGATCCAAACTCAGCAACGAGTCAATTTTTTATCAATACACAAAACAATAGTTTCTTAGATTATCCTGGGCAAGATGGTTACGGTTATACCGTATTTGGAAAAGTGGTATCAGGAATGGATGTTGTGGATAAAATGGAGAAAGTGAAAACGGGTAATCGCGGGATGCATGGCGATGTTCCGGTAGAACCGATTGTGATTGAAAGTATGAAGTTTATTGAAAAGCCATAGTCAATATCGAATGTTGAGTGTTATTTAATTAGTATTGAACATGAAATTTATGATATT
>DXHP01000185.1 GCA_019113305.1 Candidatus Ignatzschineria merdigallinarum
TTGGAAACTCCCTAAGAAATCGTTGGTTGCGGAGCAAATTAATCTTTGATCAATCTTGTGTGATTCATTGACTTACCCAAAGCCAATAACTTGTTATGAGATATTGGCTTTTTTATGGGTATTTTTGCCAAAAATAATCAAGATAGTTAAATAAATCGTCAATCAATGTTTAGAAAATAATCAAATTAAATTATAATTAAATGATGGGTTTATATAAAAATAAATTTTATATCAGACTATGTGCATTAGAAAAAGCATTAAAAAATAACAAAAATGAATAACATCAATCCTTGTGTTATTGGGAAGATAAAAATATTTAATTTTTATCTCAAGTAGGCAGATTCAAAAAAAACAGGGCAGTTTGAGAGTGCTGTGAATCATCATGATCAAATTTGCCATTATTAAGCAGTTCAATTAGGAAGTCAGTATTGCGGTATCACAATATTTTGATCGCAATCTAGGGGAACGATTATGAGTATGCAAATTTCTCGTCGCGGTTTTATCAAGTTAGGCGTGATCGCTGGAATCACGATTATGGTTGGAAAGTTTCCTTTTGCAGAAGCGACAGAAGTCAATTCCGGTCCGACCTCAACCGATTGGATTGGTCGAGATGGTAAGGCGAAATTTCGTTGGGATGGAATTCGTAAAGTCACGGGACAGAAGAATTTTGCGCGTGATTTTAGAGCGAAAGATCTTGAAGGTTGGCCGGAGCAACAAGCGTATGCTTTTATGCTGAAAAGCACAAAAGCAGATCGCACTTTTGAGGGAATTGACCTGTCGATGCTGGGTGATGAGTTACAGCCTGACCGACTTATTTTGCAAGAAGATTTGGTAAAAGACGGTTTTAATATTCCGCAAGATACGAGTATGGGATCAGGATTTTATGGACAAAATATTCTTGTACCAAAAGGAGAAACACCCCCTTTATTAGGGCATCCTGTCGCGATTTTAATTTATCGAGATTTTGATCGTTATAGTGCCGCACATCGCCGTTTACAATTTGATGAAGAAGTGATCATCTATGGTGAAGAAACAGGGATTAGACCGCCGAAAAATTACGGTGCTGCGCGATATGTTCGTATTGGCGGCGATTCACCGACCGCGCCTTCGGTCTTTTCCCATTATCAAGATTCTGCGATAAAAGGGGTTTTTGATGGTAATGAGGTTATTTGGCCACCAGAAGCGATTGCCGTCCCTTCAATGATTCCAAGTCTGTTACATAAAGATCGTGGTGGAAGTTTTATTCGAGCATTAGAAAAGGCCGATAAAAAACCAGAAATTCAACATCATGGGATGAAGCTTGCCGATCAATTAACGGCAGATATTGAGGCTGCGAGCGAGAATCCAAAAAAAATAGTCTTAAATCGTCAAGGTTTTTCTCAATCGATTGATGCGTGTGCGATGGAGCCTGATAACTGCAACAGCTGGTATGATGCGAAAACTAGGACATTACATATTTTAACGGCGACACAATCACCGGCCGGCGTTGCTAATATGGCTGCTGATTTAGTGAAAAATAGCCAGTTCCATCAGGCGGTTGAAAATATTGTGTTATTAACGGGTTCAACCGTTGGGTATGGTTCTAAGGATTACTCGGTATTTCCTATTTATGCAATGGCTGCGAGTTTCTACAGTGATGGCTTACCTGTGCGAATGGCAAATAATCGTTATGAGCAGTTTCAAATGGGGATGAAGCGTCATGCCGTTGAGATGGATATAACCATTAGTGCTGATCGCCAAAGTGGGAAGTTTGAGATTCTCAAAGGTTCTTATAGCTGTAATGGCGGTGGCAGAGCGAATCTGTCAGTAGCGGTTTCGCATGTTGCGGTCCGTGGTGCACAATCGATTTACTATTTTCCGAATTCTGATTTAACGGCTTTAGCGATGGCAACGCCGGCAGTTGAAGCGGGATCTATGCGGGGATTTGGGTCATTGCAATCCATGGCGATTACAGAACTCATGGTAGATGAACTTGCTGGAGAATTGCAGATTGATCCGATAGAGCTTCGTAAAAGAAATGCCGTGAAAGAGGGATATACTAATACACAGGGTGGTATTTTTGCCGGAGATCCTAGAAATATTGAGATGCTAGAAATGGCGGAAAAGCATCCTCTATGGGTGAATCGTCATGCGCGAAAAAAAGCGTTTGAGGCGGAGAATCCTGGGAAGTTATATGGTGTGGGATTTGCGCAAGTTCAGCAGGTTTATGGTTCAAGTGGCGTGCCAACAATTCTCTCTTTAGAGTTTGATGCTGCCGGAAAACTCTCGATGCGTCATTGTGTACAAGAGATTGGAACGGGTGGCACAACGGCGCAGCAAGTGATGATATGGCAAGCATTAGGAAAAGCGCCAGATCATGTAGAATTTGGCGTGACGGAATTTCCTGAACTGCCGCTTTATACGAGTTGGGCGGATCAGAAAAAACAAGATCAGCTGGCGAAAAGTGATCCTTTTTGGACACCGGCATTAATTCCAGATATGAGCTCCTCAAGTGGTGTTTATTATATTGGATTTGGTACACGACAAGCAGGGAAGTTCTTACTAGAAAACTCATTATGGCCCGCAGCCAAATCAATTTGGAGCGAAGGTATTGGTGGCGGTACGATGAGTAGCTTAAATGTTGAACTTGCCGATCTTCGGATAGGTCCGGATGGATTAGGGGGCGGAGGTATGACGCCGATTCCCTTTGAAGTATTAGCGAAAAAAGCCCATGAAATGGGGCTTATTACCGGTGTTGCTGTGCATGCTTATTCCAGTTGGCAATGGGCAAGAGCTGATTTTGATATTCCAACGATTGGTAATGTGAATCTGCCGTTGGATGCGCTTGCCGTTAAATATGGGGATGGTGCATCAAAGCAGCTAAAAGCACGAATGACCACGCACGGTTATGATTTTATTAAACGTAAAATCGCCTATTTCCCGGCAACAGATCGTTCTGGTGCGGATCCTACAACTGTTACGCCGGCATCTTGTTTGGTGGAGTTAAATGTCGATACCTTTTCGGGCGCTGTCAATGTGACAAGACATCATATGTTGATGAATCCAGGGAAAATAGTTGTGCCGGAATTGGTTTCTGGACAGATTCAAGGCGGCGTTGCGATGGGAATCGGACATGCTTTAATGGAGGAGTTGCCACTGTATGAAGATGGTCCTGGTAATGGAACATGGAATTTTAATCGCTATATCCTTCCTCGTGGTAAAGATGTTGCGGTATGGAATCAAACAACGGAGTATTTACCGCCGCTTTCTGAGACTTCTCCTCCAAAAGGGATGGCAGAGTTGGGAATGATTCCAATATTGCCGGCAACAAGTAATGCATTAACGCATGCAACAGGAGCGCGCTTTTATGAGTTTCCGATTACGGCAGAAAAAATACTGAAGGCTTTAGCATCTTCGAAATAATCATCATCCCGAATAAATAATAAAAGAGATGGCAGAAATGAAACACAATAATGAATTAAGTGTGCAGATGACGGAAGCGATGGAGAGTCATCGTGTTCAGGGAAAATACGCAGGAATTGAGAAAAAGCCCTTAACACTAACGATTAATGGTAAAAGTATTGGACCTATTGCAGTACCGATTAGTATGTTAATGATTGATTTCCTGCATGAATATTTAGATTTAACCGGAACACATTTTGGTTGCGGACAAGGTATTTGTCATGCTTGTACCGTTGTCTTGTTGAATGATGATGGCAGTACAACAGAATCAAGAACCTGTATTTTTGGAGCGCATTTTTTTGCTGGGAAAAATATTCTTACGATTGAAGGTCATGCTAAAGAAGAGAATGGAGAGTTGCTATTAACACCGATTCAGCAAGCTTTTATTGATAACTTTGCTTTTCAGTGCGGTTATTGTGCGCCGGGATTTGTTGCCGGCGCAACGGTATTTTTAGATCGACTCAATCGACAACCGATTAGACGTGCTAATTTAGAAACGGCGATTGAAGAGGCGTTGAATGATCATATTTGCCGTTGTACGGGATATGTCCGTTACTATGAAGCCATTAGAGATGTCGCTTTGGCAACACCGGGTTGTGTGATTGATTAGGAGGATGCGCATGAAAAATTTTGATCATTATGGTTATAAGCGCAAGCACGGTCGATGGAAACGTTGGTTTCTAGGGCTTATTGCGTTAGGAGTTATCGGATCGCTAGCAATTTTGCTCGGAGCTTTTAGAACATCGTCGGTTGCCAGTAATGTGGAGCAGCCGTTATCTGAAGCAGAGATGGTGGCACTGATCCCAAAAGGGAGAGAACTTGCGCTCGCCGGCGATTGTTTTGGTTGTCATTCAAGGCCGAATGGTGAGATGGGGGCCGGCGGTGTGGCGATCGCAACGCCTTTTGGTACGGTATATTCTACCAATATTACCCCAGATAAAACTTATGGGATTGGGAGTTATACGCGAGCAGATTTTCATCGCGCATTGAAAGATGGGATTGGGAAGGGGAAAGGAAATCTCTATCCGGCAATGCCATTTGTTTTCACGCATGTGACAACACCAGCAGATTTAGATGCACTCTATGCTTACATGATGAGTATCCCGGCGATGGCGGTTCCTAATGCTAAAAATAGTGGTGTTTTTGAGCTTCCTGTGCGCCCATTTATGAATTTTTGGACGTTGCTAAATTTCCCTGACCGCAAGGTGGTTGAAGATCCAGAAAGATCTGCGGCATGGAATCGGGGCGCATATTTAGTGGAGGGATTAGCGCACTGTGGCGCGTGTCATTCGCCACGAAATGTGATGATGGGGGTAGAGTTTTCGAAATCGTTACAAGGTGGATTCGTAGATAATATGGCGATTCCTGATATCACAGCAGCTGCTTTAGCAAATCATGGTTATACTTTGGCGGATTTAACGCAATATTTAGCAACAGGTGTTTCAAAAGAGGGAACTTCATTTGCAGGCATGAATACTGTAACGCATTTTTCGACAAGCCAAATGCAGGCGCAAGATGTTAAGGCGATTGCGACTTACCTCCTTACGGATCGGAAAGGCAAGCTGCTCTCAGCAGATGTGCTACCAATGCCGATAAATGAAGTCAGTAAATTGATGGATAAAGGAGAATTAGCGCAAGGGCGAAATCTCTACATGGCGGCGTGCGCTGCTTGTCATGGAGAAGATGGTTATGGGATTCCTCATGTTGCGCCGGCATTAAAAGGGAATGCAATTGTGGAGATGTCAAACCCTGAAACATTAATCGCGGTTGTATTGAATGGTTTAGAAACCACAACTTATAGTCATGCGGAACGTATGTATGCAATGCCTGGGTTTAAAGATCGTTTGAATGCTCAAGAGATTGCAGATCTTTTAACGTGGTTAAGAGCGGAATGGGGTGGTGAATCTGTCGCTGTTTCTCCGAAATCGATCGCGGTGATTAATCCGTAATCTCGAAGAATTGAATTGATGTTAATATTTTATATAACGCTTGCTAGTATTTAGTAAGCGTTTTTTCATGGAGTGAAAAGGCA
Organism: Candidatus Ignatzschineria merdigallinarum; assembly: GCA_019113305.1. GTDB lineage: Bacteria > Pseudomonadota > Gammaproteobacteria > Cardiobacteriales > Wohlfahrtiimonadaceae > Ignatzschineria > Ignatzschineria merdigallinarum. Next base: position 5,474 of record DXHP01000185.1, read on the forward strand.
GATAGAGGCGTATATTCTCATTTATTGATTTAAAATTGACGCAAAGATCATTCATTTTCTGCATCCACAATCTTCTTTTAAAAGAATTTTTAATGAGAAGGTTTGAATGGGTTCTATGATAAATAACATATGAGTTATTACGATAGAAGAATGAATTTTCTTCAATTGGGTAGGTTACTAGATGAGGCGCCTTATGATAATGATCTAGATTTTAGGTAAGAAAAAACCCACTAATAAATAGTGGGTTTTTTTGATTCATTGTCTTAGGATGAATTTTTATTAAATTTGTTTTTAAAGCAAAGCTTTAGGTTACTCAGCTGTAACGTTTACAGTGATTTCTGCATCTACATCAGCATGAAGATGAAGTGTTACTGTATGCTCGCCAAGTGCACGGATAGCACCGTCGTTGATACGAACTTCTTTACGATCAACTGGTACACCAGCGTCAGTAATAAGTGTTGCGATATCTTGAGCTGTTACTGAACCGAATAAACGACCTTCTGAACCAGCGTTAGCTGCGATAGTCATTACTAAGCCAGCAAGTTTCTCACCACGAGCTTGAGCTGCGGCTAATACATCAGCTTGTTTCGCTTCAAGTTCTGCACGACGTGCTTCGAACACAACGATATTTGCTGGTGTTGCTTCAGTTGCTAAACCTTGTGGAAGAAGGTAGTTACGAGCAAATCCTGACTTAACATCAACTGTGTCGCCAAGAGAACCTAAATTTTCAATTTTTTCTAAAAGAATAACTTTCATTGTATCTCCCTTTGGACGATTAGTGTTGGTCAGTGTATGGGAGCAATGCAATGTAGCGTGCGCGTTTGATTGCAGTTGCAAGTTGACGCTGATAGCGTGCGCTTGTACCAGTTACACGGCTTGGTACGATTTTACCAGTTTCTGTAACATAGTTTTTTAAGAGGTTTACATCTTTGTAGTCGATTTCT
>DXHP01000186.1 GCA_019113305.1 Candidatus Ignatzschineria merdigallinarum
TGAAGATTCTTTATTTTAATTTTCAACGATGGTTCTCAAGATTCGTTGTGTAAAAACACTTTACAAACGAAAGAAAAGGTATTTTTCTATTGCGACAATTCTTTGTAAGAGCTGGCTGTATACTGAATGATAAAATGTTACAGGGATCAGTTGTTGTCGGATGGTTTTTCTCTCAAAGCATTGTAATGGTATGATAGAGCGATTGTTGAAACATTTTAAAAATTAGGATAATCCATGAAAAAGCCCGAGAAATCTGCGGTGAAAACACCGGCAACCCTCTTTTTAGATCGTCAGAAATTGCCGTATGAACTGTTTGAATGTACCGGAGAGATTGAAGGAACGGCGGAGTTTATGGCAAATTTCCTCGGGGTTCCTGTGCATGAAGTAATTAAAAGTATTGTCTTTATGGATGAAAAAAATAAAGGCTATATGGTGTTGCAACATGGAGATCAGACGATTGATACTAAAGTGCTTCGTAAAATATTTGGCGTGAAAAATGTCCGCCCAGCACCATATGAGTTTGCCCATAAATGGACAGGATATGAGTTTGGCGGCACATCGCCTTTTGGCATTAAGGCAAATATTCCGATTTATGCAGAAAGCTCGATTTTCAAGATGGAAACACTGTTTATTAATGGTGGAAAACGCGGCGTGAATTTAAAAATTACTCCAGAGTTATTGAAAAAAATTGGCGTAAAATCTGCAGAAGTGACGAAGTAGTCTGTAGATCGTCAATAGCAGTGAAATAAAATTTAAATATTGTGGAAAGCACTTCATAGAGAGTGCTTTTTTTATGCCTATTATTAAGCGTATTTAATGAGGTTTTTTTCGGGAAGATGCATTGAGTCGGTCGATGATTCATTGTGATGAGCCGAAATTTATAGCGTGATTGGTTTGGGTATTTAAGCTAAAACTTTTTTTCACAGTTGATTTTCGATTAGGAAGAGACCTTAAACTAAGGTAGTTATAAAATATTTTCTAGAGGATTTTTAAGATAAAAGCGTGATAAATCAAAGATCGTTATATTTTAAAATAGATTTATTGTGTCATGCGCTTCAATCTTTGTTATCTCATGCTATAGTGATTTTTGTCTAAATTTTAAAAATAACTCAAAACACGTACGTTTCTAACATTGAAGCGGTATTTAGATCATTTAAATGTTGCAATTGATATGAATATTAAATGGCTGTTAAAAAAATATTAAGCGGAACTGAGTTTGTAAATGAATATCTCTCACAATGAGATCTATCGGAGGATTTATGAAAAAAGCATGGACTAAGAATATGTTAGCTGCAGCAATGATGGCTGCCATCAGTTTAGGTGGCGCGAATGCTGCAGAAGTGCCGGAAGGTGTAAAATTACATCCTGAGCAAAAATTGGTACGTAATAATGCCGCAGAACCACAATCATTAGATCCTCATAAGAGTGAAGGAGTGCCTGAAGCGAACTTAATTCGTGATAATTTTGAAGGATTGGTGAATGTCGGTGTTGATGGCGCGATTGAACCGGGCGTGGCAGAGAGCTGGGAACATGAAGATGATCAGGTTTGGCGTTTTAATCTACGTAAAGATGCAAAATGGTCGAATGGTGATCCGGTAACGGCGCATGACTTTGTCTATTCGTGGAAACGTTTAGTGAATCCTGAAACAGCATCACCTTATGCAAGCTTCTTACAATATGCGCATGTATTAAATGTGGATGAGATTGTTAATGGACAAGCCGATCCTGAAACACTTGGCGTTAAAGCACTCGATGATCATACTTTTGAAGTGACTTTAAGTGAGCCGATTCCTTATTTAGAAAAATTAGTAGGGCACACCTCTGTTGTTGCCGTACACAAAGATACGATTGAAAAGCATGGAAATCAGTGGACAAACCCAGCGAACTTCGTGAGTAATGGCGCCTACAAGCTTAAAGATTGGGTTGTGAATGAGCGTATTGTGCTTGAGCGAAATCCTGAATATTGGAATAACGATAAAACGGTGATTGATGAAGTAACATTCTTAGCGGTTGTATCTGAAGTGACCGATGTGAATCGTTACCGAAGCGGTGAAGTCGATATGACATATAATCAGTTACCCACAGATATGTTTGCGCGTTTACAACGTGATATGCCAAATGAGGTGAAAATATCTCCATATCTCTGTACTTATTACTACGAGATGAATAATCAAAAAGCACCATTTGATGATCCACGTGTGCGTGAAGCGGTAAAACTCTCTCTAGATCGTGACATTATTGCCAATAAAGTGATGGGACAAGGACAGATGCCAGCATATGGTTTTACGCCGCCGGCAACTCAAGATATGGATGCGCTTGAACCTGAGTGGTTTAGCAAATGGACGCAAAAAGAGCGTAACGATCGTGCGAAAGCCTTATTAGCAGAAGCCGGTTACGGTAAAGGTAACCCTTTAACATTTACGCTTCTCTATAATACGAATGAATCCCATAAGAAAGTGGCGATTGCGGTAGCTTCGATTATGAAGCAAAATGCCGGCATTGAAGTGAAGCTTGAAAATCAAGAGTGGAAAACATTCTTAGATAGCCGCCATCAAGGCAACTATGATGTGGCAAGAGCAGGCTGGTGCGCGGATTATAACGAACCATCAACGTTCTTAAATATTATGCTTTCAACGAGTAGTAATAATACGGCGCACTATAAGAGCGAAAACTTTGACCAAGCGATGCGTAATAGCATTACGGG
>DXHP01000187.1 GCA_019113305.1 Candidatus Ignatzschineria merdigallinarum
ATTATACAAAAAAAGCGAGAACAACGCTGTTCCTCGGAAAAAGATTATTCCCACAAAACGATCATTTCCTTAGCAACACTAATTGATTGTGGCTCTTTATTTGAAAATTTCGACAGTAATGACTCGCAAGCGATTGACACAATCATGGTCTTATTTTCCCGGTCATATCCACTTTAAAAAGCGTGTTGCCACTCGGAAATTTAACAGCGATGGGATAATAAAAGTGGACTTTATTTATAAAGATGATAAATATAATCATTCACATTTGATAATAAAACTTCACTAAAGGGGAAGATCATGCGTAAATTATTACTCGCAGCAGGATTAGCAGGATGTTTAGGCGTTGCTATAGCAGCACCGAAAGCAGTTGTCATGGACTTTGGCGCACTTGATACCATTGATGCATTAGGTGGCAGTGAATCTGTTGTGGCAATTCCCAAGCAGTTTGCACCTGAGTATCTTGAAAAATATCAAACTGACGAAATGTTATCTTCTGGCGATATGTTCAAACTTGATATGGAACTGATCAATAACGAAAACCCTGATTTCATCGTTATTTCAGGTCGCCAAGGTCGCTCCGCGGCACAGCTACAATCAATCGCGCCAGTCATTAACTTCTCTGCAGCCAATGATGATTTCTTAGAATCTGCGAAGTTTAATATTTATGCCGTTGGTAAAGCGATTGAGAAAGAAGCAGAAGCGAAAGCTGCATGGGATTCCCTCAATAACAAAATTGAAAAATCTGCTGAAAAAGCGAAAGCATCTCCACAAACAGCATTAGTGATTATGCATAATGATGGCAACTTTTGGATCTCTAATACCAGCGGTTATGCCACTTTAGTCCATGATGTTCTCGGCGTAAAACGCGCAGAAACAGAAGAAGTGGAGAAAGGTGTACAAGCAGATGCGAGTTATTTAACCGCTAAAAACCCCGATATCGTTTACATCATCGACAGAAGTGCAGCAATCGGTCAAACACCAATGAGCCAAGATCATTTTAAAGCGGCAGACTTTGCGGAAATTAGTGCTGTTAAAAATGATAAAGTGGTTTATCTCACACCAAAGCTTTGGTACTTATCTGGCAAAGGTTTACAAAGCCTCGATCTTCAAACAGATGAGATCATGAAAGCGATCGATTAAGCGCTCCTAGATTCGCTATTTCATATCACAGAATCAATGATACAGCCGAATCGGTTATTCATTGTCTAATGAAGAGCTCTTGAAAATGCAGTAGCATCTACTTAAGAGAGTATCTGTAGCTTTTTTATCAATCTCTTACCAATAATTGCAAAAAAGTTTCTTAAACAAAAACCCCAATAATTCATTGGGGTTTCTTATTTCTTGTTATGCCACTAATGCACTGATCATTTTTTTCATAAAGCTTTGCATGCGCAATGATCATCTGCAACCTTAATTTTTAACAAACTACACAAAGTTATTATAGATAAAGACTACTAAAATGATGGTTAAGAATCCCGCTAAGGTTTGACGAATGCGTTTTACTGGCAATATGTAAACGAGTTTCGCGCCAATCGGTGCAAAAACGACGCTCGTCAAAGAAAGCCCAATTACCGCAGGAAGATAGACAAATCCTACTGAACCTTCCGGCACATTTTCAACACCGAAGCCATTGATCAATGCGCTTGTTGCTCCAGCTGCTGCCATAAACATGCCAATTGCTGAAGAGGAAGCGATCGCATTTTTCATCTTGTAACCAATTTTACTCAATACTGGCACAATCATCACACCACCACCGATACCAACAAAGCTCGAAATAAAGCCGATTATTCCGCCCGCGCCTAAATAGATCGGTTTTGGCACACCAGATACTGAATCAGCCTCTTTTTTAGAAGCCGTTCTTAACATATTAATAATGGTATATGCCAAGAACACACAGAAGAATAGTTGCAAGATAAAGTTATTCATCATACTCACCACTCGGCTGCCGATTGCAACACCAATAATCGCGCCAATCCCCATTAAAAATACCACCGGCCAAACAACCGATCCTCGGCGTTGATGCGCAATCACAGAAGAAAGGCTTGTAATTCCCACAACGGCAAATGATGTGCCAAGCGCTACCTTCATGATTAACTCAGGGTCAACACCTTGCGAAACCAGAAAAAAGACTAATGCCGGTACAACGACCGTTCCACCACCGACACCGAGCAACCCTGAAATTAATCCAATCACACAGCCCAACACTAAAAAAATCAGTAACTCTATCCCCATTTTCTCCTACCTATCTTTCCGTTTTATTCATAAATCGTCTTGATCTCACTGTTATTGACAATATCGCTCTCTTTCGCTGATAGCAATCCATATGCCGAGATATTTTATGGTTATCTAAAACACTCTCTTGAAAAGAAATGCTTTCAAAGTATTTCATCAAACAATTAACTCTCTGTATTATCATAAAAAACAGGACTCGCCATCGTCTTGTCACGATGAATCCTCATGCGCAACCTCTGCAATATGCTACACTTTCGACTCTTATTGCTATTTTGAATATCGAGACTATAACACTATGATCACACCTAAAAGCTTCGACCAATACGCTGAACAATATGACCGTTGGTTTTTAGAAAACCCCAATGTTTTACTTTCTGAAGTCAAACTCGTCGCGCAAACATTAAAAGGTTGCCAAAATATTTTCACCGTCGGTTGCGGCAGTGGCTTATTTGAGTCTATTTTACGACAAGAATATGGCATCAACATTGATCATGGTTTAGAACCTTCTCAAGATATGGCAAGCATTGCGAGAAAACGTGGTATCAATGTAACGATTTCGACTGCCGAAGAGTATGATTACGCCGGACAAACCTACGATACAATTATCTATAATGGTTGCCCTGGATATATTACGGATCTTGAAAAAGCGCTGACTCAAAGTTTTAATGCACTCAACCCCGGCGGAAAAATCATTGTGATTGATATCCCGAAAGAGAGTGGCTACGGCTTACTCTATAATTTAGCAAAAGCGGTGGGTGCTTGGGATCATCCTTTACTTAAAGATGTTTATCCTCGTAATCCTTATCCTATTGAGCTCGTCACACAAGCAAATTGGCGGACAACTCAAGAAAAAATCGAGACGATGAAAAAGATTGGTTTTATCGACTTTGAGTTTAGCCAAACTTTAACAACACATCCCATTTACTCTGATGATATCGCTGAAGAACCAATTGCCGGGTTTGATAAAGGGGATTATGTCGCAATTTGTGCCTATAAAAAATAGAGGATTCATTCATGACAACAACTGTATGGAGTGATCTCACTTGGCAACAGCATCTGCCTATTTATCATGAAACCCAAAATGCCCCTTTTATCCAAGAACTTATCTCTGGGACATTAGATTCTGCTCGTTTTACCTTCTATATCGAACAAGATGCGCTCTATCTGCAATCATTTACGAAGTTATTAAAAACCATGGCGCATCATATCGAAGAACCTCTGTTTAAATCCTATTTTCATAACTTTGTTCATGAAAATATGGAACAAGAAAAAGCGCTACATGATTTCTATCTACAAAAGCCCCTTACAGACATTACGCCGACCGAAACTTGCCAAGCCTTTATCAATTACAATGCTGAACTAGAGACATTGCCAATTCCGCTCGCACTTGCCGGCATGCTTCCCTGCTTCTTAGTCTATCAACAATTAGGGCTTTACATTTTTGAGCAACATACGCGTCAAGGGAATCCTTACTTAGAATGGATTGATACTTATGCCGGTATCGAGCACTCGGAATCTGTTGCAAAACTAAGAGAGATGTGTGATCAATATGCCGCGGATGCAGATTTACCAACAGTTTCTGCGATGCATCAATGGTATGAAAAGGGCTGTTTATTCGATCAAAGATTCTGGAATAATTGCTACAAAATGCGCTCGTAAAAAGTACCATATTGCATGCAATATAATTTGATAAATATCAATTCCTTACATTTTTATGCGCATTTATTTACATGTAAAGTTTGCAAATTCTCAATGAATAAGATAATCATAGAGGTGTCGGCTTTATAAAATTTTGCGATTAGATTGATTAAAAATATTAAAAAATATCACCACAATCTAATAGCATTCAAAGGAGGACTGAGCTCAAGAAAGAATATACTTTCACGGTTTAGTTAATATGGTGAGTAAAAGTATCAGTCTCAAATAATAAGAAAAAATGGGGACACGATAGGCTTAAAATTCTAGGGACCTACGTTTTGTAAGGCGTAGGTTCCTAGGTTATTCTTCAAGATCGCTCTGCGGTAAATTCACATATAATTTACACGAGGGCGCATCTTGAAATCGGTAGGCAGCAATTGCCAAATCCGCAACTCAACCCAAAGAGTTGTTACAAAAACATTGTTTTCAATGAATGACACAATATCTACCGCAATTCGCGGAACAAATTAGTTGCTAATCTTCCCCTGAAAAGTTTCGTAAAATACCCTATAATTGTATAATTTGATTTTCAAACGACAATTCATAATACGCGCTCGCGCTGTATTACAAAATTAAGGATTCAATATTATGCGATCACATTATTGCGGATTAGTGAGCGAGGAGCTTCTCGACAAAACTGTAACACTTTCTGGTTGGGTACATCGTCGTCGTGACCATGGTGGCATTATCTTTGTTGACCTTCGTGATAGAGAAGGTATCGTTCAGGTTGTTATCGACCCAGCACAATTAACCACGCCTTTCGCTGAAGCTGAAAAAATTCGTAATGAGTTTGTGATTCAAATTGAAGGTAAAGTTATCGCTCGTCCAGACGGTATGATTAATGAAAATATCGTTTCTGGTAAAATTGAAGTTATTGCAACTGAATTAACGATTCTCAATACCGCAGCTCCCCTTCCATTCCAACTAGGGGATGACAAAACTTCTGAAGAAGTGCGCTTAAAATATCGTTATCTTGATCTTCGTGATTCACGTATGCATAAGAACATTATGCTTCGTTCAAAAGTCACGCGTTATATTCGTCAAGCACTTGATGAACAAGGTTTCCTTGATATCGAAACACCTTTCTTAACGAAAGCAACACCAGAAGGTGCTCGTGACTACGTCGTTCCTTCACGTGTTCATCATGGTGAATTCTTCGCACTTCCACAAAGCCCACAGCTCTTCAAACAGCTCTTAATGGTAAGTGGTTTTGATCGTTATTACCAAATCGTTCGTTGTTTCCGTGATGAAGATTTACGTGCAGATCGTCAGCCTGAATTCACACAAGTGGATATCGAAACATCTTTCCTCTCATCAGATGAGATTATGGATCTTGCAGAAAACATGATTCGTAACGTTTTCCAAGCTTCTATCAATGTAGATCTTGGGGATGATTTCCCACGTATGACTTGGCATGAAGCGATGGCTCGCTTTGGTTCAGATAAGCCGGATCTTCGTATTCCACTTGAGTTCACAGAAGTGACTGAGCTCATGAAATCATGTGAATTCAAAGTATTCAATGATGCTGCAAACCGTGAATATGGCCGTGTTGTTGCATTGAACATTCCAGATTCATCTGACAAATTCACTCGCCGTCATATTGATGAGTACACAGAATTCGTCGGTCGTTACGGCGCGAAAGGTCTTGCATATATTCGTGTAAATGATGTTGCTGCAGGTCGTGAAGGTTTACAATCGCCAATCGTGAAATTCTTGGATGACGCAACCTTAACAGCGCTTCTTGAAGCCACGAATGCGAAAAACAACGACATCATCTTCTTCGGTGCGGATAAAGCAACGACTGTCAATGATGCAATCGGCGCACTTCGTGTGAAAATCGGTAAAGATTTAAATCTTTTAACGCGCAAATGGGCACCAATGTGGGTAGTTGATTTCCCAATGTTTGAATATGATGAAGATGCGAAACGTTATGTGGCGGTTCACCATCCATTCACGACGCCAAAAACAGGCATCGAATCTCTCAGCGATCCTGCAAACTCTATCGCAAATGCCTATGACTTAGTATTAAATGGTACAGAGTTAGGCGGCGGATCAATCCGTATCTATCAACACGATGTTCAAATGAAAGTATTTGAACTTCTCGGCATTGATAAAGCAGAAGCAGAAGAGAAATTTGGCTTCTTATTAGATGGTCTTAAATATGGTGCGCCTCCTCACGGTGGTATCGCATTCGGTCTTGACCGTTTAGTTATGCTTATGGCAGAACAAAACTCTATCCGTGATGTGATCGCATTCCCGAAAACACAATCAGCGGCATGTTTACTCACAGATGCACCAGCAGCAATCAGCCAAGCGCAATTAGATGAGCTTGCTATTGAAGTTGTGAAAGAGGAAGAA
>DXHP01000188.1 GCA_019113305.1 Candidatus Ignatzschineria merdigallinarum
GGTGCTGGTATAATGGTAGGCGTTGATGCTTTAGCAGGCTTTACGACATTAGGCGCTGCATCCGCAACAGGCGCAGTCATTGGCGGACTTGCCGCATCATTGAAACACTACGGTACAAACATGATCGATAAACTGCAGGATATTGAAACCTATTGTGTGAATAATGAAGCCATTAATCATCTTACCGCACGAATGCTTTTAGTCATTGCTGCTTTAAATGGCCGCAGTCATGCGGCACTTAAACCTATTCATCTTCAAGAAAATCCAAAATCTTCAACAATGCTGCAAGCCTTCATTCAAGAGACGAAAAATTTACGGGCAATGCCAGAATATTGTGAATTGGAGAATCCTACCCTCTCACCTAAACGCAATAAACAAGTGCAAGAACTTGCCGGCAAGATCACACCCATTTATCAAAATATGATACTTAACCATGAAACTAATGATGACAATCTAGAATACCTAAAAAAGTGATGGGTAGATTCACTCAAATAATGCTACGCAGACTTTTGTAATCACTACTGGTATGCGTGATTGATAAGAACTTGCAAAAACACTTTCTCCTGCAATATCTCACCTTTTCAAAGCATTTTAATGAGATTATTTAAAGAACTATCCTAGGTAACTAGTTCTTTCTCAATATAACATTAGGTCGTCACTAATTTCGTCATATCAAGCGCATATAATGCGAATTTTTCCGCATCTTCACCGGCATAAGCAATCGCATACTGACACTCTTGTTCAATAATTTCTTGAGCTTTCGGAGTATTTGCGGTCTCAATCAAAAGCGTGGTACCAACTAGCGCTGGCACATCTAACCCCCAATTATAATCGGGCGTAATCTCCAAAACACCTGCTTCAGATTTTGCCGTAATATACGCTAAAATGACTTCCGGAATCTCTTTCATTGTCGCACAAACGACATTACTACTGCCAGCTCCAGGAAAACGATCCACTAACGCACGGTAGCTATTGGTCGCTAAATAAAAGCGATCATCTTCGGCAATGGTTTGCCCATTAAAACGCAGATTTTTCACACGTTCACTCGTGTCATGCCATAAATTTAAATCTGGGCGATAACGTGGCAATTGTGTTGGATCAATTTCATACTCAATTCCTTTAATAATATCGAAATTATAAGGACGATATTTTTCCCAATTAATTAAATGTTGTGGCGTAGAACGATTCGGATCAATCGTATAATAGAGACTTGCACAGCATTCTAACCACTCTTTCAGATTCTTGCCGGTAATCTCTAAAACTACTAAATAATTGGGATAAACATAAAGATCCGCGACATCTTTAAAAGAGAGATTCCCAGGAGCAATCTCAGTAAAATATGTCGGATCATCCTTTCGGCTTCCCACTTTAAAGAGCGGCACTGCCGATAAAATCGGAAGATCATTTAATAATCCCCGCTCTGCTAATAATTTTTCTGCATAGTGGGTTTGTGCATCTGCCACAATTTGAATGCAATGATCATCCTGAATCAGAGACAAATAACTATAAAACCCTGAACGACATTCCCCAATCGGAATATTCATCGTTTCTCGCACGGCATTATGTGCTGCTTGCATCGCATTTAAATATTGCGGATCAATTGCTCGATCCCTTACTAATACATCTTCGATGTAACGTAACTCCGATCGACCACAAGAGACTTCCCAAGCATTCGTTGCGGCATTTTTTCTCAGCTCTAGATCAATGATACCCAACCATCTTGCCCAAGATCCAGGCATCACCGTTGGTGTACCACAAATCGTTCCTGCGGCAATATCAACACCCATTGCCGCCATATCTTGAAAACTATTAGAAGGAAAACGGCGATGCTGATGGCCCGTAATTAATGCATCAACACCAGGAATCTTAGCAATATGATAACCACTATTTTCCATCTCAAATTCAAAAGGTCGACGAGAAATCCCAGTGTGTGCTAACACAACGACGATATCTGCGCCATCACGCTTCAATTGTATCACCTGTTTCTCTACAGATTCCACAGCATCATGCGTTATCAGCCGCTCATTCGTTATCGCATATTCATCAAGATGATTCTTATCCCAAGTCGTAATTTGAGGCGGCACAATGCCGGTAATACCGACTTTTAGTGTAACTTCTTCTCCACATTCACTGATAAATTCTCGCGTTAATATCACGGATGGCGGTAAAAGATATTCACCTTCCAAATTCGTAATATTTGCATTCACATAAGGAAAATTTGCTTGTTGAATAACATCTAAAAGATAAGGAACCCCAAAATTGAACTCATGATTCCCTAAAGTCGCAGCATCATACTGCATCTTATTCATTAATGAATAGGCAGGATGTTCATATTCTACGGCATAATCTCGTAGATAATCTGACATCGGAGATCCTTGTAGCAGATCCCCATTGTCAAAAAGGAGTGAGTTAGGATTTTCTGATCGTGCATCAACAATCACATTTGCAAGACTAACCAGCCCTAACCGATCGATCGTTTGATCTTTATAATAATCAAAATTCATGTAAAAACCATGAACATCGGTTGTGGCTAATAGTCTCAACTGCAGCTTATCGCACTTCTCACTCATAATGATGATCTATTCATCTCCAATAGCCGCTAACTGATCAGCTTGGTTCTCTTGGATTAATGGTTCAATCACCTGATCTAAATCTCCATTCACAATCTCATCAAGCTTATACAGCGTGAGATTAATACGGTGATCCGTAATTCGACCCTGTGGATAGTTATAGGTGCGAATACGCTCAGAACGATCTCCCGAACCGACAAGATTACGACGAGTTTCACTCATCTCTTTCTGTTCGCGCTCACGTTCTGCTTCTAATAAACGAGAGCCGAGTAAACTCATTGCTTTCGCTTTATTCTTATGCTGAGAACGTTCATCCTGACATTCAACCACAACCCCTGTTGGTAAATGCGTAATACGAATCGCAGAATCGGTGACGTTAACGTGCTGACCGCCGGCTCCAGATGAACGGAAAGTATCAATTTTAAGATCCGCAGGGTTAATATCGATCATTTCTGTTTCAGGAATTTCCGGTAAAATCGCAACCGTTGCCGCAGATGTATGAACGCGGCCTTGTGATTCTGTCTCCGGAACACGTTGTACACGATGCGCTCCCGATTCGAACTTCAGACGAGAATAAGCACCTTGTCCTTTAATCAGAACAACGGCTTCTTTGTAACCACCATGTTCACCATAATGCTCACTAATGACCTCAACGCCCCAACGACGTTCTTCAGCATAACGCATATACATCCGTAATAAATCACCAGCAAAAATTGCCGCTTCATCACCACCGGTTCCGGCACGGACTTCTAAGAATATATTACTATTATCGTAAGGATCCGTTGGTAAAAGAAGGATACTCAAAGATTTTTCTAAGCGCTCCTTCTCTTCTTCTAACACTGGCAACTCTTCTTTCGCCAGCTCTTTTAATTCACTGTCAGAACCATTAAAAATCTCTTTAATCTCAGCAAGCCCTTCTTCATTGGCTTTCCAAGCATTAAACTCGATAACAACTGGATCTAAATGAGCATATTCCTGAGATAGCTCTCTAAATTTATCGTTATTACTAATAACGTCAGGATCAGATAGAAGGTGAGACACTTCTTCTAAGCGCTCTTTCAACTCTTCTAACTTTATAATTATACTGTCTTTCATTCGTAACTTTGCGCTATAATAGATTATTAAAACTTTAGTCGCCCATTATCTCAAATCTAAAGGCTTTCGTACATTGCGAAATGATCAAATATGAAGTTAATGCATTTTTTACTCCTGATTCTCCTTTTAGTCTTAGGACTACTCATCAAGCAAACATGGTTTGATGAAGAGACTGGTCGTAAAAAACTAGATGACCTTCAATTATCACTAGAAGAACTGAAAGTACAGAATAAGGAATTGATTGAACAAAACAATCATATTCGCCAAATCATCAATGGTATTAAACACAATTATAGTGCTCGTGAAGAGCTTGCAAGAAAGCATTTGGGTTTAATCAAAGAAGATGAAACCTTCTTCCATGTGATTCCGTCAGAAACAAATAGTAATTACCAAGAGACCGAGGATTAATTCTCTTAAAATTGAATGGTCATTAAAAACACACATTTTTCAATGACAGCATTCGCTTTCTATTTCCTAAAATGATCTAAAATCATCTGCCAGCCTTCAAGATTAGGCGCATTATATGCCCAAAGAGCTTCAGATAAATTATCTAAAATTGATAATATTTGCTGATATATTTTTGATCGTCTTTCCCGTTCCACACTATCTATGCTTTGCAAACGGGGATCATATATCTTAAAACGAGGATTGATTAAGAAATTATGATGATCAAAAAAGACCTTTAATACTGAATCATCATAAGGATCAAATGGAAATAATGCCATAAGTTCACTGTAAGAATAGGCGATTTTATCTAACTCAAAGAACCTCAAAGCGGATTCCACATAAGGCAGCAATTCTTCATTTTCGAGAATCCCTCCCCATCCATCACCTTTCCAGATCCCTATAATATTCATCATCATAAAAATATTAAAATCATCACTTTTAACTGATCATGAATATGAATAATATCTCCTAATGTCCATATTTCATCAGATAGCTCGGCTAACTCCATTTCATTTTCTGGCATATTACCCCCTAAAAAAGAAGCTAACGTTCGTTTTTCCATTATCATCTTCATCAATCATTTATTAATAAGTAAGTAATCCGCTGTTATTTCGGAAAACCTCAATAAAATATTATTGCGTATTATCTTTATTATTCATCTAAAGCATTGGTAATTTTACTATCACTCCTTCCCAAAATTAGTTATAGAAAAACCTCATCTCTCGTTGCCGCGCAACAACTTAGAGAAAATCTATAAAGTGATGCCGGCAACCTCACACTCTCACTAAGTTCCAGCTTTGACTTTGACGAAGTCAATCTACACGTTCACCCTTCCATATCTTATTTTTTAGTTTTTATTGCCTTTCTTTTACTTCTGCTTCTTTCATTTCTTTCTGCATTTTATTAGGGTCTTTTCTTTTATTTCGACAAAAGAAAAACCTCTAGCTCAAAGAACTAGAGGTTTTCAATATTAAGCCCTGGGGGTGACCTACTCTCACATGGGATCTCCCACACTACCATCGGCGCTACTACGTTTCA
>DXHP01000189.1 GCA_019113305.1 Candidatus Ignatzschineria merdigallinarum
TGAGTAAGATTGATGTCACGATTGCTTTTAAGTAGCACAGCCATGTTTCCAGCCTTTCATCGGGATAGTCAATCTGTTAACTCAATTTCTAAGTCTCATTGATCAATATTTAAATGAGAAAACTTGAAATGTATTGCAACTATTAGAAGCTGAGTTTCTCAAGTGTTAAATTCGTATTACTGTAGATACAGACGCTGCCGGCAATTTCAAGGCTTTTACGAACGATTTCTTCCGCTGGAAGTTCGGTGTTTTGTAAAAGGGCTAATGCCGCACTGTGTGCAAACATACCGCCGGAGCCGATAGTGGCGATGTCGTGTTCAGGTTCGATCACATCGCCTAATCCTGAAATCACAAATGTGGCAGTTTCATCAGCGACAATGAGAAGAGCTTCGAGTTTGCGAAGTGAGCGTTCTGTACGCCAATCTTTTGCCAGGGCAACTGCTGCACGCGTTAAGTTGCCGCTGTGCTGCGCAAGTTTTTCTTCAAAGCGCTCAAAAAGCGTAAATGCATCTGCGGTACCTCCGGCAAATCCTGCGATCACTTTACCGTTAAATAGGCGACGAACTTTACGAGCGTTTCCTTTCATGATGGTGTTTCCCATGGAAACTTGACCATCTCCACCGATGACGACTTCATTACCGCGGCGCACCGCACAGATGGTTGTTCCTCGAAATTGTTCCACAATTAACTCCTTATTCGTTTTAGAATTGCATGCTAGTATAATGTGGCGTTTCAAGCAGATTTCAAGAGTAGGTTAAAAATCGAATGTTATTTATTCAGGAAAACTTTGTGATTTAAAGGAGCTTTTAACCAAGATCATTTGAAATTGATTTCACGATTGAAGTTATGTACGTTATTTTTTGAGTGAAATTTTTTATGTGAGAGATTTTATCGGCGCTTAGAGATAATAATGAACCAATACTTTAAATAGGGCATAACATGATAAAGATTCATGATGGGTCGTTAACTGATGCGGAATTGCTTCGATATTCGCGGCATATTATGCTCGATCAGTTTGATTTAGAAGGGCAGAATAAATTAAATGCAGCTCATGTGATTGTTGTTGGTTGTGGTGGTTTAGGAATGGCGGCATTACCGCTACTTGCCGGCGCTGGTATTGGGAAGATCACACTGATAGATTTTGATATTGTAGATATTACCAATCTTCATCGGCAAACAGGATACCAAATGCAGGATGTGGGGTTGTCTAAAGTACAACAAGCGGCAAAGCATCTTCAAGCATTGAATCCCAATATTATCTTAGAAATCATTGAACAAAAGGTCACATTTTCGCAATTAGAAACAATAGTTGCCGGTGCGAGTTGTGTTTTGGATTGTAGTGATAATTTTTCGCTACGGAAGGATCTTAATCGTGCTTGTTTGAAAAATCAGGTGCCGTTAGTTTCAGGATCTGCGGTGCGCTATGAAGGACAATTAACAGTCTTTGACTTTCGAGAAGGAGAGTCGGCTTGTTACGAGTGTCTTTTTAGTGGCGAACAGGCTGACGATGGAAACTGTGCCTTGTTTGGGGTTTTCTCGCCGGTCGTGCATATTATCGGCGTTTCACAAGCTCAAGAAGCATTGAAACTGATCTTAGAGATTGGAGATGTCGCAACTCACCGAATTTATCTCTATAATGCCTTAACATTCTCATGGCAAAATTTTGGATATCGTCGAAATCCTCATTGTCAGGCTCACGATGAATCTCTTTACTAGAATTAAACATCATCAATAGAAGGATCACATAGCATGAAAAAATCGCTCCTTATTGGCGCACTTGGTGCAATCATTATCGCAGGCTGTAGTTCAGCACCTAAAAGTGTCAGCTATGCGGATTATAAGCAAGAGAATAGACATGATACAGAGCTCGTATCAGATAAGCATATCGATCGTTACGCTGCTTGTGTTCGTGAGGGGTTGAGACAATATCAGCCGACAGAATCGAAGCTTTCAGGTAATGGTATTCGTTTAACGAAAGATAATCATTTTGTAGTAGAGATCTATAAAGCGATTGATAGTACTTATGCGCGTGCGGATAGCGAAGATCAGAAAATTATCGCAGTTCTGGATCGTTGTAAGTAACTTAAAAAGGGATGATATCGTTATTGTGGTTTAAGAGTTGTGATTACAACTGCTGGTAAGAGGTTGATAGAAATATGGAAATATTTTTCCTAGTTGCCTATCAACTTGAAAAGAAAGTTTTAACACAGTCATTTAAAACCGATTGCATGATAGATTAAAGCGTCATTTGGCGATGATAACGATATTGAGAAAAAAGGCACTGTTTCATATGGAACAATGCCTTTTTTAATCATGAGCAGTATAAAAATTAGAAATATAAAGCCTTTTCTCTGCTAATCGCTTACAGGCTTATAAAAATTTTTGTGTGAGAAACCAACCAGCGATGCTTTCTCTTGTTTTCTCTGTCGGCAAGACTTCATGTGGAAACTCTTCAGACATAAAGAAGATCATTCGACCAGAGAGCGGTTCGAGTTTGAATAATTCATTATCTTTGCCGTCATATATGACAAGTTCACCACCATCACCTAGTTCCCATGATTCATTCATATAAAGGACAGTCGTGATTTTTCGGCGGTTTTGATCTCGCGCATTATCAATATGTTTTTTATAAAAGGCTCCGTTGGGATAGCGACAAAAATGAGTTTCGAAATCTCGTAATCCTAAATAGCATTCACTATTGAGTTGCTGTCGAATTTCATCCATTTTTGCCATATATTGCGCAATAGGATCTCCCATTTCGGGATCAAGCCATAATGTTAAGTCTCCACGAACGGTCTTATTGCCTTGGAGCGTATTACGGCGACCAATACGAGCATCTTGTAAGTTTTCAGGAATGCTTGCTTTAATCGATTGGAGATGTTGTTTATTTAAGAAATCATCCCATACGTAGAATCCGTGTGTGGAGAGTGAATCAATTAAATGAGGGATTGTCATAGGGCAACCTCAAAGATCAAAGGGATAATCTATTCTTATACTGTGAAATGAGAAAAAAGCCTAAATTAAAAATTTAAATGAGCGAGTGGCTTTTACCATGGATAGCGGTTTTTGGTGCTTTAAGCATTGGTTCGTGGAATGTTCTTTTGCAAAAAATAGTGATTTTAGTGGCGATTTTTATAAATTTGTAAAGCCTTGAGTTGTCATCTTGATGTCATAAAAATTCACTACGATAGTGGCAACCCGATAGCAGAACGGGGTTGCGACATTATCTTGAATTTTGGAGATCAATCATGACACGTAAACGTGATGAATTTGAAGTAAATAATAAAACGACTAATTCGGTATTCTCAGAAGTAATGGATGCGAGAATTTCTCGTCGTTCGCTCTTTAAAATGGGTGGATTAGGCTTAACTGCCGGCATCGCATCATTATTTCCTTCAATGCCTTTTGCGAGCGAACAGACGGCAAAAGCTGTGGATGCAGCGAAAAGTGGCAGTTTGAGTTTTAGGACGGTGCCTTATTCATCACTTGATACGGTGATTGTGCCGGAAGGTTATAAAGCGGTCGCTTTCTACAAATGGGGCGATCCTGTGGGGATTGCCGGTAATAGTCCGGAATTTAAAAAAGATGCATCAAATAGTGCTGATGAGCAAGCGGTGCAAGCAGGAATGAATCATGATGGAATGGCATTCTTCCCACTAGGTGAAGGTGATGAGCGTTCACGTAGAGGGTTGCTCGCTATGAACCATGAGTATGTGGATAATGGCTTGCTCTTTACAGATGGCGATCAAAATTGGTCAGCAGATAAGGTTCTGAAATCGCAAAATGCGATGGGAATCTCTGTGATTGAAGTTGCGAAAAATAGCAATGGTGATTGGGATGTGGTTCGTCCCTCAAAATATGCACGACGCATTACGCCGCATACAGAAATGAGTGTTTCAGGTCCGGCAAAAGGGCATACACTCTTTAAAACTGCCGCAGATCCTACGGGAAGTAAAGTGCTAGGAACCATGCAAAACTGCGCTAATGGGGAAACACCTTGGGGAACTTATCTGACTTGTGAGGAGAACTGGGCGGATATTTTTGTAAAAGAGGGTGAGCAAACAGCTCTTGAGAAGCGTTACGGTATTGCCAGCAGTGATGAATCATATCGCTGGGTGGAATTTGATGATCGCTTCAATGTGAACAAGAACCCGAATGAAGTAAATCGATTTGGTTGGGTGGTCGAAATAGATCCGGAAGATCCAACTTCAACACCTATTAAGCACACAGGATTAGGTCGCTTTAAGCATGAAGGAGCGATGTTGGTCGTTGCGCCAGATCAACGCGTCGTTGTTTATATGGGAGATGATCAACGTTTTGAATATATCTATAAATTTGTGAGTAATGGTAAGTTTGATCCAGCAAAAGGTAAGAAAAATAGCGATCTCTTAACGGATGGAGCACTTTATGTGGCGCGTTTTGATGACAATGGCCAAGGTGTTTGGTTGCCGCTTCTGTTTGGACAAAATGGTTTAACCACAGCGAATGGGTTTAGCAATCAAGGAGATGTCGTCATTAATGCGCGTGGTGCGGCAGATATCGTTGGTGGCACGAAGATGGATCGTCCAGAATGGGTTGCTGCAGATCCTAAAAATCCTGGAAACATCTACTGTACCTTAACGAATAATAGTAATCGTGGTAAAGCAGGATATCCCGGTGCTGATGCCGCAAATCCTCGAGATGATAATCAGTTTGGTCATATTATTCATTGGCATGAAGCCGGTTCTGATGCTACGGCGGATCATTTTTCTTGGGATATTTTAGCGTTAGCGGGTTCTGATCAAACGGATAATCCTAATTATAAAGCCCAAAATAGTGGTGATGCTTT
>DXHP01000190.1 GCA_019113305.1 Candidatus Ignatzschineria merdigallinarum
ACAATCTTTCGATTGATTCTTTAATGAGATTCATGCGCTTGACCAAGATAAACAAGAGTCAATGTCATGAAAATATATCCTTGTAAAATGACGATTAAGATATGGAAGATTGCCCATGCCGCACCTGCGAATACATGAAGACCCATACCCCAAAGCGTACCTGTTGCACCTAAAAGTGCGATCAACATAAAGATTAATTCACCAGCGAACATGTTACCAAAAAGTCGCATACCGAGTGAGAAAGCTTTAGAGATAAATTCAACGATATTTAAAACAAAGTTTGCAGGCGCTAACCAAATACCAAATGGTGCTGTGAAAAGCTCTTTCACAAAACCCATACCTTTTGCTTTAATTGAATAGAAGATCACAACTGCTAAGACAGCACATGACATACCGAGTGTTGCACTAACGTCAGCCGTTGGAAGAATTTTATGATAAGGGAGTGACTCTGTAAGACCTAACGCATCAATAACGCGTGGTGCCAAGTCAATTGGAAGAAGGTCAAGCGTATTCATCACGATGATCCAAAGGAATACTGTTAATCCTAGTGGTGCGATAAATCCTTGAGGACCATTCACTAATGTTTTTGATTGTTTTTCTGCGAACTCTACGAGAATTTCAACAAATGCTTGGAACTTCCCAGGTACGCCAGCTGTCGCCTTGCGCGACGCCGCCCAGAGAAATAAAATAACTACAAGACCACAAACAACTGACCAAAATACCGTATCTAGGTTGATTAAGCCAAAGTTAACAAACTCATGCGCTTCCTGCGGTGTACCTCTTTGGTTTAAGTTTACGAGATGGTGTCCAATATACGATGCATTTGTTAATTCACTAGCCATAGTTCTCTCTATACAATTACTTTTTCTCTTCTGAAGGAAGATATTAACACATATCCAAGGGGAACTTGCGATACGACTATAATCCCAATCAGGAACGCAAATAAATTCGGATCCTTAATTACCATGATGCTCACTAAAAAGAGCAACAAAATAATAAATTTATTAAAGAAGACGCCTATCCAAAAGAAGACCCTATGAAATCGCACCAACGACATATTTGCAGCCATAAAAACATTCGGTATTAACATTGAAATACCGGCTGCAAACAGAGATACCGCTGTCACACCATCGTATACTGTCCACGCTATCAGCGTCATGATCAGTAAAACAGCGAGTTGTGCTACTACAATTCTAGGAATCATCAGATCCTCGCCTTTAAATTCATGCCAAGATTATAGTCGCCCCGTCCCACAAGGTCAACTTATTCGTAGCGATTTTGTAGCATTTGCTATCTATCGCTTAATTTTCAATAAAATACCATCTAATTCATCAAGTGAATTGTAGCGAATAACCACTTCTCCCTTCCCTGCTTTTTTAGCTTTGATCTCAGTAGAAGCGCCTAAAATTTCGCTTAAATCTCGCTCAAGATTTAACACATCCTGATCTTTTTGTGTACTCTTTTTCGCTATTTTTGCTTTCCCACTTTCGCTTAAAAGCATTTTCACTAAATGTTCCGTTTCACGAACGGTGAGATTGCCATCTACCACCTTTTTCGAAACCTCTGCTTGCTGCTTCTTCGGCAATGCCAATAAAGCTCGCGCATGCCCCATATCCAATCGCTGCTCAGCAAGCAATTGCTGCACAGCATCATCGAGCTCCAATAGTCGTAACGTATTACTAATAGAAGAACGTGATTTCCCAATCACCTCACCCGCTTCTTGATGCGTCAAAGAAAACTCTTCGATTAAACGCTTTAATGCAATTGCTGTCTCTACAGGATTTAAATTTTCTCGTTGAATATTCTCAATCAACGCAACTGCTAGCGCTTCCTGATCACTCATCTCTTTGAAAATCACCGGAACAACTTTCAATCCAGCCAGTTGCGATGCTCTCCATCGTCGCTCACCTGCTAATATCTCAAATTGATCACCCGCCACCTCACGAACGACAATTGGCTGAATAATCCCTTGAGATTTAATAGATGATGCTAAAGCCTCCAACGCATCTTGATCAAAAAAGCGGCGCGGCTGATACTTTCCTGGCTGAAGTTTCTCAATAGAGATCTCTTTCACACCATCTCGATCAGCTTTTACTGAATCTGTCGCAATTTCTGCACCCGTTTGGCTGAGTAACATCTCTAAGCCACGTCCTAATCCTCTTTTTTTCACAATTACCTCTTTTTGCTTCGAGCAATCACTTCACGTGCAAGTTCTGTATAGGCGATTGCACCTTTAGATTTTCCATCATACACCGTAATTGGCACACCATAACTTGGCGCTTCTGCTAAACGAACATTTCGAGGAACCATTGCCTCAAACATCTTTTCACCAAAATGCGCTTCTAAGTTTTCCGAAACCTGTACTGCCAATGTATTTCGACCATCATACATCGTTCGTAAAACACCCATAATATTGAGATCAGGATTCGCCGCTTCTTTTACAGATGAAATCGTATCCATCAATGCCGAAATTCCTTCTAGTGCATAATACTCACATTGCACCGGAATGATAATATCCGTTGCCGCCGCTAAAGAATTTAACGTCAACATATTCAGTGATGGCGCGCAATCTAAGATAATGTAATCAAAATTACCTCTAATTGGTGCCAATGCTTCTTTCAAAGTGAAGATTCCTTTAGGCTCCTGCGCTAACAAAACTTCCGCACCCGTTAATTCACCATTTGCGCCAATAAGTCTTAAACCGGCCTTATCTAGATCTAGAATCACCTCTGCCAGAGAAGCTTCCCCTAATAATAGATCAACAACACCATATTCTAGCGTCTGTTTATCAACGCCGATTCCGGTGGTAGCATTACCTTGAGGATCAAGATCGATTAATAAGACATTCGGACGCATTTTGCTCTCAGTTAAACTTGAGGCAAGATTTACAGCGGTCGTGGTTTTCCCGACGCCGCCTTTCTGATTTGCGATTGCAATGATCGTTGCCAATGATGGTTCCTACCTTTTATAAATTGAGAATAAAATTATATCAAAAATATTACTTTGATAAGAAGATCAAATGCCGCTCTTCAAATAATCCCGGCACTGTTAATGGCACAACTTCTCGATTAGGAAATTGAGACACAGATTCCCACTCTTCTGCGATAAACTTGCCTTTCATTGCTGCCATTTTCCCCTGATCATGCACTAAATGCTCAGACCAATTTACCATATCTTCGCCGCTAGCAAATGCTCGAGACAATACGGCATCATAACGCGTTTCTGGCTGATGATCTTGCACTCGGGAAGTCACAATGGTGACATTTGGCAGGCCTATTTCAAGCTTCATTTGATTGATAAAACGCGTCCGTTTAATCGCACTATCGAGCAAGGTAAATGTCGCATTTGGCATTACGATCGACAATAATGCACCCGGCAAACCGGCGCCCGTTCCGACATCAATAAATCGACCATTAGGAATTCGTTTTTCTAATTCCGGCGCTAAAACCAACGAGTCTAATAGATGCTTAATCAGCATCTCTTCAGGATCCGTAATCGCCGTGAGATTGTATGCTTTATTCCACAGCAACATTCCCTGTAAATATTGGGTGAGCTTTTCACATGCCACATCATCCACCGAAAACGGTAAACGATCTAATGCAGCTCTCACATCTTCTTTTTGAATACTCATGTAAACCTACGCTTTTGCGACCTCTTTAGGAAGTGGATAAATACGTACCTGACTTCCCTTTTCTGTAACCTGATTTTCTTTCATTTCAATTAAGCAATTCGCATAGCTCAATCCACTTAACATTGCCGAACCCTGTAATCCCGCACTATCCACATGATAATGACCATCACTATCTAGGTAGTAATGCCCACGCAAAAACTCTCGGCGCGGTTGAATATAATCACTACCAAACTCGATGGTTGCCATTAACTGCGGCAGTTCCGGCGATAATCCCATTAACTGTTTAATCGCAGGATATCCTAAAAGATAAAATGTCGCATACGCAGACACAGGATTCCCCGGCAACATTATAATATGACAAGAACCGATTTTTCCCCAGCCAAAAGGTTTACCAGGTTTAATCGCAAGCTTCCACATATGTAGTTCACCGAGTTCTTTAATCGCACGCGCAATATAGTCAGCCTCACCTACAGACGCACCACCGCTTAAGATAATAAGATCTTTCTCTTGCGCCGCGCTTTGAAGCGCCGACAATACTGTTTGATAGTCATCTTTTAAAATCCCACCATCTCTTGCATGACCAAGTTGCGAAACCCAAGCTAATAACTGATAACGATTCGCATCAAAAATCTGACTCTCTTCAATCGTTTCCCAAGGCTCTTTCAACTCATTACCTGTAGAAAACACCGTTATTCGCAAATCCGCATACACAGAAACCTGCCAAATTCCTTGTGATGCTAATAGCGCAATCGCCGCAGGATCTAATACATGCCCTTTTGCAAACAGCACAGAACCTTGCTTAATCTCTTCAGCTTTATAGCGAATATTTAATCCCACTGGATTCTTTTCGGTTAATGTGAGCGTAATGCCCTCAACAGCCGTATTCTCTTGTATAACGACTGATGTGGTATTCTTCGGCGTTTTTGCTCCCGTAAAAATTCTTGCCGCTTCGCCGGGATTCAAAGCAAAATCAACAGCATCACCGGCCATAATCCGTTCAACTATCGTAAATTCTTGCAATTCTCCAGAAGGATCATTCAGCGCATAACCATCCATCGCGCTATTATCAAATTGCGGCGTATCATAATTGGCAACACAATCTGCCGCGAGTTGACGATGATACGCTTCGGAAAGGGTAATGGTTGTCGTCGCACGTTCCAACGTCATTCCAGCCAATAACTCTTGTAACGCCATATCATAATTCTTCATCAATGATCTCCTCTAACCGTTGAATATCTTCCGGATGATTGCAATTTAAAAAAGCCATTTCATCCTCAAAATAGACCGCTTTGGCGCCTAACTTTGCCAAAAAAGTTCTCATTCTTAAATCATTTGCTACCAATATAGATTCTATTTCTCGTAAATCTCCCACTTTCCCCTGAAAATAGAGATAATGTTCACGATCTTTCGTTGTAGGATACACCATCTTTGCATCCTTTCGAGCAGCACTTAATAGTGCAACTAAGTTATCAGGAATCATTGGCCCATCACAACTCACGACTTGGATTACATCATCATCTGATAACTCTTTCAGCACCGAAGCAACACCTGCAAGCGGCCCTTTTCCTCGCCATTGCGGCATATCTTGAATGACCGGCAATTGAAATATCGCATATTGTTCGAGATCTTCATTCGCAGAGATATAGAGCGCATCCACTTGCGGCAATATCCGCGCAATAACATGCGCAATCATCGCTTTTCCAGCTAAAGGCATTAACCCCTTATTTCGATACACCATCCGTCGACCTTCACCGCCGGCAAGAATAATCCCGATAACTTTACTCACGCGAAGATCCTTGATCATCTTGCCATCTCGCTAAAATATCTTGATCTGATTGTTTTGCCGCAACCCAATATTGTTGCCCATCTTGCAAGAACTCTTTTTTCCAAAACGGCGCTTGGGTCTTCAAATAATCCATGATGAATTCTGCGGCAAGAAAAGCATGTAAACGATGTTTTGCGGTCACAATCAATAACACAATCGGCTCATCAGCATAGAGCGCTCCTACGCGGTGAATCACACGGCAACCAGCAATATCCCACTTCTCTTTCGCTTCTAAAATAATTCGCGTAATCTCTTTTTCTGTCACGCCGGGGAAATGCTCCAACTCCATTTTTTCTAGCTGAACTACTTGATCAAATTCGCGCACCATTCCTTGAAATAACACTAATGCGCCGGCATCACCAGATTCAGCAATCAATAGATCGCTCTCCTTTTTGAGATCAAAAATTGCCGTTTGTACCGCAACATGAATATGCATCTTAACCTCCCGTTACCGGCGGCAATAGCGCGATACGATCTCCGGCAGCAATATCCACTTCAGAAAATGTCATCTCTTCATTCACGACAACGCGAAACACATTCTCCGGTGCTAATGCAGCTTCCCACAACTCGCCACGTTTACGTAATAACTTTAACAGATCTTCAGTTGTGCCAGATTGCCACTCTATCGACTCTTCAGTACGTTGTAACTGATCTTTTAAATTGCCAAAATATGTAATGGTAATCATCTTAAAACTCCTATCTGAACGGACAAACTGAACGATCCCTATGCTCAACGTTTCATCATTACTGCGCATTGATCAAATAAACGCTCGATTAAATACTATTAGATTCTACGGGCTACTTTATAACGTATTACGCCTTGCGATGTCGTTTACCACTTTTGCGGCGTAAAATTCCCCCTTCAAATCCAAAAAATAGAGAAATGATATAAAAACCAGCCAGCACCAGAATAATCATCGGACCTGATGCAATATCATAATGCACAGATGCCACTAATCCCAAATAAGCACCCACTATGCCGAGCGTGATCGCGATCAACAGTACTTTTTCCATACGATTACTCCAAAGTCTGGCGCAAATTGCTGGAATCATCATCATACCGACCGTCATCAAAGTCCCAAGCACTT
The DNA here is from genome assembly GCA_019113305.1 of Candidatus Ignatzschineria merdigallinarum. Classification (GTDB taxonomy): domain Bacteria; phylum Pseudomonadota; class Gammaproteobacteria; order Cardiobacteriales; family Wohlfahrtiimonadaceae; genus Ignatzschineria; species Ignatzschineria merdigallinarum. Next base: position 6,545 of record DXHP01000190.1, read on the forward strand.
GAAACGAAGCGACTAAATTCAAAACCACCAAGAAGAGAAACAGTCCATAAAAGAGCAATCCTGCTTTTGTCTTTAACGCCAAATAGAGCGGATCGACAATATAGAGCAGTAACGGACGATAGATTAGCGATAAAATGAGCAGCGTCGTTACTAAAACGCCCCACACAAGATAGAGGGAGGATTCATCTACGGCCAATACCGAACCAAACAAAATATGCAATAGATCTGCTTGCGAACCAATCTCCATAATCAGCACTACACCAATCGCGAGAGAAAAGAGGTAGAGCGCCGCAAAACTGGCATCTTCTTTTAAGTTGGTATAGTGCGAAATCAACGATGCGACAATCGCAATCAATACGCCGGCAATCACACCACCAAAACTCATGGCATAAATATTAAAACCAAAGAAAAGAAAAGCGATCGCGATTCCCGGCAATACGCCGTGACTCAGCGCATCACCAACTAAACTCATACGATTGAGCAACAAGAAAACACCGACCAAGCCTGAGGATACAGCGATCATAATCGATACCACTAATGCGCGCTTTAAAAATGGCAGCATGATAAATGGATCAATAAATAGCGAAGAAAAGAGTTCTAACATCGATTAATCCTCACACCAACTATCGCTTTCCCAACCGAGCGATACAGATTCTGCACGTAGTAGATTATCGCCAGTAACGACTTCTGCGCTTGCACCAAATGCGATCTTATCTCGAGCGAGTAACAACGTATTGGTAAAATACTGACATGCTAAATTAAGATCATGCAGTACCACAATTACTGTTTTCCCATCGGCTTCCCAGCGCTTAATCAGTTCGCACAGCTCTTTTGTCGTACGTGCATCCATCGCATTAAATGGCTCATCTAATAAAATAAGATCCGCACCTTCCACCACGATCCTAGCAAATAGTGCCTTTTGAAACTGCCCGCCCGAAAGTGAATCAATACTACGATCACCAAAACCCTCTAATCCAACAAATTTTAACGCCGCTTCTACATCCTGTGCGGCATCCTGCGATAATTTCCCAAACAGACCCATTTTATGAAATGCGCCGGCACTCACTAATTCAAATAGGGTTAATGGTAGATCTCGGCGAATCTCAGAAATTTGCGATAAATAACTCACTTTTAATAATTCTGGCTTTTCAATAACGCCCTCAGAGTAAGGCACTAAGCCCATAATCGCTTTAAGTAATGTGCTCTTTCCCGCGCCATTTGGACCGACAATCGCCGTCGTTTCTCCTTTCGGGAACACTACCGACAAATGATGAACCACCGGATGAGCTTTATAACTCACGGTTAAATTTGATATTTCTAATGCATTCATCAAAGCTTCCTTACGCTTAATAGTTCGATACTGTCTCGATTCTAAAGTGACGATTATTGAAGGTTCTCCTGATTTCCACCATCATTCCTTCACAAATCATCTCGCTCATTTACTCAATTACGTATCAATAATGCGTTATTGTAACGAGATATAATAACGTAAAATAAGAGGTTTCGCGTGGTTATCGTGATATATTCAGGCAAATACTGACGTCTTTAAAAAGTGACTATCGAAAGAACAGGAAGTTCATGCGATAATAACCGCCATAATCAATATCAGTCATCATTCGGAACATCAGATGATAAAAGAATCAAAATTCATGATTAATCCTATCGATTCTTTGTCTCCAAGGAATAAAGCGTTTATGAGCAACCCTAAAAAAATTACGGTGAATTTTAAAAATGCCGCACAACTTGCAGAGTATTACTTACCCTTTCTCAAAGATGGGGGATTTTTCTTCGCCACCGATTATGCTTTTAAACTTCATGATGAGATCATTTTAAAACTCACCTTGCCTGATGGCGATATCACGCCGATTGAGATCTCTGGCACCATCGCTTTTATCAATCAAACAGCGAAAGATGAGATTCTCCACATTACCGATAGCCAAGGTTCCGGCGTTGCACTAATTTCGCCGCCAAGCTATCTCGTCACCCGAATTAATGCACTACTCAGAATGCACGAAGCCACACAAAATAGTACGGCAGCAAGCTGATAACACAATGATTCCCCACAACTTATTGCCCCTGTTTCACGTGAAGCATTCGAGATAAATCTTTCTTACTTAAATAACAGACATTATGACAACGCCAACTTTTATCGATTCCCACTGCCACTTAGATATGCTTGATTTGAGCAAGTATGATGATCGCTTCGACACTTTATTAGCGGCGATTAAACAGAATAATGTTGAACATATGCTCTGCGTCAGCGTCGACTTAGATGCTTGGGATAACATGGCAAAACTTGTCGCTGATTATGATCACATCTCTCTTTCTGTCGGCGTACATCCCGGCGCAGTGCCCGCAAAACAGCCAGCAAGCCATCAAAGTTTCGCGCCGATGCTTGCGAATCCAAAAGTGATCGCGATTGGTGAAACTGGGCTCGATTATCATTACTCCGTAGAACACAAACTGGCACAACAAGAATCCTTCGTCACACAAATTGATATTGCCAAACAATTTAAAAAACCACTCATCATTCATACGCGTGATGCTAGACAAGATACGATTAACATTCTCACGAATGAAAATGCCCGCGACATCGGCGGCATTCTGCACTGCTTTACCGAAAACTGGGAAATGGCAAAAAAAGGCCTGGACCTCGGCTTTTATATCTCATTTAGTGGCATTATTACCTTTAAAAATGCTGCTGAGCTTCGAGAAGTGGTTGCGAAAACCCCCATGGATCGAATGCTCATCGAAACCGATGCGCCGTACTTAACACCAGTGCCTTATCGTGGAAAAGCGAACCATCCGGGGCTTGTTCCGTTTGTCGCCAAAACCATTAGTGACGTTAAAAATATTCCTTTAGAAGAAGTGGCGCGCATCACTTCTCAAAATTTCCGCGAATTATTCAAAGATAATCTCGCACTTTCGGCATAACATTTGAGGCTTATATGACACAACCATCTATCGCTAAAATCGCCGTCTTCGGCGACATTATGATCGACAGCTATTGGATCGGCTCAACTCACCGAATTTCTCCTGAATCCCCGGTTCCGGTAGTGAATATCAATCACACCGAAAATAGACTCGGCGGCGCAGCAAACGTGGCACTCAACATCAGCAAAATGGAGTGCCCGGTGACACTGTCTGGTTTAGTCGGAATAGATCAACACGCAAAAGAGCTTGAAACATTGTGTCAACAAAATGCCATTCAAACCCAATTTGTTGCAGAAAGTGGTTTTCCAACGATCATGAAACTACGTGTCATCAGTCGCCAGCAACATATCGTTCGTTGTGACTTTGAAGAAGCCCCCGATCTAACACCGGCGCTTATCAGCAAAATTACAGAATCTCTCAAGACAACCATTGATCAGAATGATCTCATTGTGCTCTCTGATTACAACAAAGGCTTTTTGTCAGATCCACAGACCCTCATTCAGTATGCACGAAGCCAAGGAAAGTTCGTCATTATCGATCCGAAAGGGGATGATTTTAGTAAATATCGTGGGGCATCACTCATTACACCCAATACGAGTGAATTTGAAGGTGTTGTTGGCAAATGTAAAGATGAAGCCGAACTCTTTGCGAAAGCTGAAAAGCTTCGTGCAGAGCTAGAACTCGACGCCCTACTCATTACTCGCAGCGAAAAAGGCATGACGTTGTTTGAAAAGGATAAAGCGCCCGTCACATTCTCGGCAAAAGCACAAGATGTCTTCGATGTCACCGGTGCCGGCGATACGGTTATTGCAATGCTCGCCACCCAAATCGCGAAAGGTACACCGCTACCGCAAGCTTGTAAAATTGCGAATGTTGCTGCATCCATCGTTGTCGGAAAAATGGGCGCATCTTACGTCACACAAGATGAACTCGATTACGCATTAGGACAATCTGATCGTCCACACAATCTCGTTCTCTCTAAAGAAGCGCTCCTTCACGAAGTAAAACGTGCCAAAATGAATAATGAAACGGTGGTGATGACCAATGGTTGTTTCGATATTCTCCATCGCGGACATGTGAAATATCTGGAAGAAGCGAGCAAACTAGGTCACCATTTGATCGTCGCGCTCAATTCCGATGCATCTGTCAAACGCTTAAAAGGGGAATCTCGCCCAATCATGGATGAAGCAAGCCGAGCAACTGTTTTAGCTTCACTATCATCTGTCGCTTGGGTCACACTTTTTGATGAAGATACGCCGGAATCCTTAATCCGTGCCGTACTGCCGGATGTGCTAGTCAAAGGCAGCGATTACACTGTCGATCAAATTGCCGGCGCAGATGCAGTCATTAATAACGGCGGCAAAGTTGAGTTGATCGATTTTGTCGATGGCTACTCCACTAGCAAAGCTATTGAAAAAATAATTACGAACAATCAATAAAAAACGCTAAGCTATTCTCTCCTATTTCTCTTTCACATGAGAATTGCTTAGCAACCATTTATGGATCAATTAAACTGCTCTCGTCATTGTAAATATCAGCATTTTCAAAAGAAAGCATTTGACCCAAAAACAGAATCTTCACCTCCAAGCTACAAAATAAATACATAAATGTAATTTTTATGACATAATCAACACTTAAATGTAATTATGCAATAAACCCTTGTAGCCCCTCGTAGATAAGGACTTTAAAAATGGATGAAAATAAACGCAAAGCCCTCCAAGCTGCACTTGGGCAGATCGATCGCCAATTTGGTAAAGGCTCAGTAATGCGCCTCGGCGACCAACAATCGCCAACCAATATTATCCCTGTTTCTACAGGCTCTATTGGCTTAGATATCGCTCTTGGCATTGGCGGTTTACCGCGTGGCCGTATTGTAGAGATCTTTGGACCTGAATCTTCAGGGAAAACAACGTTAACGTTACATGTCATCGCTGAAGCACAAAAAGCCGGCGGAACAGCGGCATTTATCGATGCGGAACATGCTTTAGATCCTGGATATGCGGCTAAGCTTGGGGTTGATGTTGAGAATCTCTATATTGCACAGCCTGATAATGGTGAACAAGCACTTGAAATCACCGATACACTCGTACGTTCTGGCGCAGTTGATATCATCGTTGTTGACTCAGTTGCGGCATTAACACCAAAAGCAGAGATCGAGGGCGAAATGGGGGATTCACATATGGGATTGCAAGCCCGTTTGATGAGCCAAGCGCTTCGTAAACTCACAGCGAACATTCAAAAATCCAATACTCTAGTGATCTTCATCAACCAGATTCGTATGAAAATTGGAGTGATGTTTGGTAACCCTGAAACCACAACCGGCGGTAATGCCCTTAAATTCTACTCATCTGTCCGTTTAGATATTCGTAGAACTGGTGCTGTGAAGAAAGGCGATGAAGTCATTGGCGCAGATACTCGCGTTCGCGTGGTAAAAAACAAAGTCTCACCACCATTTAGAGAAGCAAAATTTGAGATCATGTACGGTGCCGGCATTGATACGTTAGGCGAAGTTTTAGATCTCGGTGTTGATGCTGGAATCGTTGATAAAGCCGGTGCTTGGTATAGTTATGGCGATACACGTTTAGGTCAAGGTAAAGAAAATTCTAAACAGTATCTTCGTGAAAATACGACAACCGCACAAGAGATCGAACAGCGTGTTCGTGAACACTTCATTACAACAGCAGCACCCTTTGCCGGTGAAGAAACTGCTGATGATGAAAAAGATCTTCTCGGCGATAAGTAATCATTATCAGCATGCATTCGTGAATCTCAACATGAAAACATGATGCTGAAGATACTCAAAGAATCAAAATATCCAATAGCTCCTTTTTAGGAGCTATTTTACTTTCTACACTTCTCTATTAAACTAGTCATCTATTTATCACCGTTTTCTAAAGAAAGGTTTTCCATGACGCAATCGCCCAATACGCAATTTTATCCTGCAAGTACTATCGAAGTGGATACACACCAAAATGGACAGCGTCTGGATAACTTTCTCATGGCGCAATTTAGAGAATTACCAAAAGCACGAATTTATCAAATGATTCGCAAAGGCGAAGTCCGCATTAATAAAGGCCGAGCAAAACCTACTTCTCGCCTTCAAACCGGAGATATCGTTCGGTTACCGCCGGTGAAAATCGAAGTGAAAGCAACCGTTGATATTCCGGAATCTGCATGGAACAGACTCAAGAAATCCATCCTTTTTGAAAATGACAATTTTCTCATCATCGATAAACCATCAGGGCTTGCCGTTCATGCCGGATCAGAAATTCCCTACGGGATTATTGAAACCTTGAAAGCTTTTGGTCAACATGACTTTTATGAACTCGTACAGCGCTTGGATCGCGATACAAGCGGATTACTTTTAATTGCTAAAAATGGGAAAACTTTACGAGAATTACAACAACAAGACCTCGTACGCCAATATACCCTAATTGTTGCCGGCAATTGGGCGCAAAAATTTCCACAAAAAACCACCGTTATTACCGATCTGCTCGATACGGAACATCGCATTAATGGCGAACGTCATGTCATTATCTCACCAAATGGCAAAGCGGCAGAAACTCACTTTACGTTAATCGAAAGTGGGAACCACGCTTCGATCCTCCAAGCGATTCTTAAAACAGGCAGAACACATCAAATTCGCGTTCATAGTTCTGGCAATGGATTTCCGCTATTAGGCGATCGCCGCTATCATCCACAAGATCCTTCCAATACGGAGCGCCTAGCATTACACGCAACAGAATTACACTTTAATCTTTTTGGAGAATCATTCTCATTTAATAGCCCAATGCCTCAATCACTCATGAATATTTTCAATCGGTTGAATGCCTAATATCATGTTAAGATGCCAATCATGAATAATATTAACGGCGAAGTTTCTCACAATTTCGTGTAAAATAGCGCTATTTAATTTCAACTGAAAGGTCATGAATCGTCGTTATGGTACAAAAAGCGGAAATCTTTGAATTACCAATTCGCGTCTACTACGAAGATACCGATGCCGGCGGCATTGTTTATCATTCTACCTATTTGAACTTTATGGAACGCGCTCGCACAGAATGGTTAATGGTAAAAGGGATTAATCTCAATACCCACGCGCAAACGCATCAAGAGATGTTCGTCGTTCGTAAACTCAATATCGAATACCGACAACCCGCGCATCTTTGCGATGATCTCATCGTGCAATCAAGAATTATTGAACGCAGCCGAACTCGTGCCCTTTTTGAACAAAACATATTACGAGGTGATGAGATTCTTACTCGCGGCAACGTTGAAATCGTCACGCTTGATGTCACTACAAGACGCCCAAAACCTCTTCCCAATTTCTTTTAAATCAGGAGCTCTAAGATGTCCTCTGACTTACAATTTTGGCACCTTATCTTAAGTGCAAGCTTTCCCGTTAAAATCATCATGCTTATTTTAGCAATCATGCTTGTGGTGGCGATTTTCCTCATTTGGAAGAAATATATCTCCATTAAGTTAGCAACCTATCGTCTCAATCAATTTGAGAGACTTTTCTGGTCCGGTGCGGATATCAATCAACTGGCAAGCGAAGCGACTAAGAAAGGTAAAAACTGCTCTGACCTTGAGAAAGTCTTCCTTTCTGGCTTCCAAGAGTTCTCTCGCTTAAGAAGTTACGCCAATTATGATCCTGAATTTATCGTTTCTAGCGTCAAAAATGCGATGTTTGCAGAAACACAACGCGAAGAAACCATCATTCAAAAATTTCTCTCATGGTTGGCAACAATTGGTTCAGTTGCGCCTTACATTGGGCTTTTAGGAACCGTCATCGGCGTTATGAACTCTTTCAGCGCGCTTGGAACCGTGAAGCAAGTCACACTCGCGCAAGTAGCGCCGGGAATTTCAGAGGCATTGATTGCGACAGCGATTGGTCTTCTTGCGGCAATTCCGGCAGTCATGGCTTACAATAAATTCAGTAATGACATCAATACAATGATGACGAGATATGACAGCTTTATTGACGAATTCGCGAATATTTTAGCGCGCCAATATGTGCAGTTAACTCAAACAAAAAGCTCACAAGCTTCATAATGAATATCAGCGATTATAGATGGAATCAATATTATGAGACGACGTAAACGCGCCAACAAACTCAATTCGGATATGAACATCGTTCCCTATGTCGATGTCATGTTCGTACTATTGACGATCTTCATGGTGACGGCAACAACCATTTCTGTCGGTATCGATGTCGATCCGCCACAAATGGATAGCAGCCAGGCCGTTGCCATCGAGGGTGATGAAATGATGGTGATTTCGGTAGATGCTTCGGGGAGCTTCTTCTTTAATCTTGCAGAAAACCCTAGCATAGCCCTGCCAGAAGATGAAATCCTCAGGCAAGCAAGTATTTTATTTGCAGAAAATGAGGGGATGCAAGCATTAGTAAAAGGCGATCAAAAAGCGCCCTATGGTAAAATTATTGATGCCATGAGCTTACTACAACGCGTTACTCAAAAGAACGTACAACTTATGACAACACCATTTGAAGAGTAATCCTTGGTGCTATCATCTTATTTTCTCTTGAAACAGAGGAATACACAATCATGAAACGTGAGACTCAAGACAAATGGATTAATATGGGCAGTGGTGTTCTCACAGCGCTGGTCATTCTTGGCGTGGGATATTTTTCAATCTCCTCCTACCAAAAAATTCAACAAGCAGCATTGAATGAAAATGCTGTAAAAATTAGCGATGAAAACAAAATCGCTAAATCTGAACGCATCGATACCAAAGAAGTGGAAAATGAACTCAATCGAATTGCTGAAGAACAACGCGTAGAAGAAGAACGTATTGCTGCCGAAAAAGCTGCCCGACAGAAAGCGGAACGCGAACGCATCGCCGCGGAAAAACGCGCAGCTGAAAAAGCAGCACAGGAAAAACTGGATCGAGAAAAAGCAGAACGTGAACGCCTTGAAGCTGAAAAGAAAGCTGCTGAGAAAGCGGAGCGCGAGCGTATCGAAGCCGAGAAAAAAGCTGCAGAAAAACGTGAAGCTGAACGTATTGCGACTGAAAAAGCGGCTGCCGAAAAGAAAGCACAAGAAAAAGCGGAGCAAGCAAAACTCGCGGCAGAGAAAAAACAAGCTGAAGAGAAAGCCGCTCAAGAAAAGGCTGAGGCTGATCGTAAGGCAGCAGAAAAAGCGGCTGCTGACAAAAAAGCTGCCGCAGAGAAAGAAGCAAAAGAACAAGCTGAAAAGGAACGACTTGAAAAAGAACGTCTTGCTACTGAGAAAAAAGAAGCCGATCGGAAAGCAGCAGAAGCTAAAAAAGCTGATGAAGAAGCAAGGATTGCATCATCGCTCAATAGTGAATACTTCTCCCAAGTTCATGCGTATCTTTATGCTCTGTGGATCACACCACCAGGAAGCTATGGCTTAGCAACGACCATCCAATTTAAAGTCAAAGAAGATGGTACGGTGATTGGTACACCCGTCATTAAAAAAAGTAGTGGTAATGAAGAATTTGATAATAGCGTCTTCGTTTCTATTATGAGCGCCGATAAAATCCCGATGCCAAGTGATCCAGTTGTTCGTAAATATCTCGCCAAGGAAGGCTTTGAAATTACTTTTAAACCCACTAATTAATGCCATTTTGGCACTATCATTTTAAGATTCAAAAAGGAGATAAAATGATTAAAGTATGGGACTTCCCTACCCGCATCTTTCACTGGATATTAGTGATTGCGATGGCGATTTGTGTATACACATCCTACAATTTTAGCGATTTTTATGATTTTGGTCCCGTAGGCAGCTACTCTGCAATGGCGCTACATCAATATGCCGGTGTTGTTATACTTGCGCTCTTAATTTTCCGACTTATTTGGGGAATTGTCGGTGCCACAACATCACGCTTCAGCAACTTTATCAAAGGTCCAACGAAAATCCTCGATTACATCAAACGCTCAGAAACGAGCACTGAAGGGCATAACCCTTTAGGTGCGCTCATGGTTATTGCCTTAATCCTCGCATTACTCGTACAAGTAATCTCAGGATTATTTCTAGAAGATAATACCTACATGTTTGCCAATGCACCATTCGCCAGCCTTATTAAAGGCGATCTACGCGGCACATTACTCTCTATTCACGCCGAAGGGAGAACAATCCTCCTCATTCTTATTGGTTTACATATCGCTGCGGTATTTATCTATCTCATTGTTAAGCGACAAAATCTCATTCGCACCATGATCACCGGTACTCGCTCAACCAATAAAGCACATACTAAACAACCGGCATCCATTCAAAATGACCATCCTGTTTTAGGAACCATCATCATGTTTGCGATCATCGCTGCCACTTTTTACTATCTGTTTTAAGGATGAAATCAACCAACATGAAACAACCTAAAAGTCTATTTCTAAACTCTGCAGGCCAGAGATTACTTTGCGCAATCATGCTACTGATTCCTCTCACAGGACTGCTTTATTGGGCGCTTCAATAGACAAAATATAAGCGTTTGTTTCTCTCATATAAAAAATCCCGTTATACTTCATTAGCTATAACGGGATTTTTAAATCTTCTTAAGTCGATACCTTACTTATAATCATTTCGGTTTAAGAATCACGATATCAACGCAATAATTGCGATTTCAATGCCGGAATATCTACTAGTAGTTCTTTCTCTAAATAAGTTTCAACACCGCCATATTCTCGCTTGAGTAGCTGATCTAATGCATCTAAGTAACTTGCATCCACATAACGAACTTTTTGAAAAACCTTTGCTAACTCTTCAGACATCTTCGAATCTTGACCATTTGCCGCACGATGATTAGCAAATAGCTCATGCAATGATTCAGCGTACTGATTAGAGAGCAAATAATTTTCCATAATGTCATCGTAATGAACACCAAGCGCTGATAGAATCAAATAGGTCATAACCCCAGTGCGATCCTTGCCGGCACTACAATGATAGATGACTCTTTCGTTATCTAATAATGCATTAAAAACGGTTTTAAACTGCAATTTTCCCTGCTGTGGAAACTCGCGATACATCTTAATAAACAATCCATCAATATCACTCGCTTGCAATTTTTCTAACGCCAACACTTGATCATCACTAAAAAAATTTCCCACATTGATCGGCTTGGGTTGATAATTAATCGAATCTAATAATAACTTGATAGCTTCCGCCTGCTTTTCGCCATCCATTCGGAAATCTACCACCACATCCGGCGCCAAAGATGCCAAATTATCAAGATCATTCGGCGTTGCAAAATCTAGCAAAGCACTACGATAAGCATGCCCTTCTTTCACAATGAGATTATCTCGCGTCTTCAATCCAGCAAGATCTCGAAAGTTGACGATTTTTTCAAAGGTAATCGTTTTACTCATTCTGTAGAAATCCCCTAACTCATTAAATTCAAGTCTCTATCGTATCACGATTCACGCATTTCACATGTAATGCAAACATCTTTCAAAAAAAGCTGTCTCATTTTCGCTCACCTGTTGCTTTTTCAAATCTACTTGTGTAATATTCTACTTCTACTAAGCAACACACCGAATGCCTGGGTGGCGAAATTGGTAGACGCAGCAGACTTAAAATCTGCCGACCCTTTACGGTCGTGCCGGTTCGATTCCGGCCCTAGGCACCATTACATAAGAATCCCGTTACGAAAGTGACGGGATTTTTGCTATCTAGACTATCCACATAATTTAATAGTTTTTTAATTGTAAAGTCCTACATCAAACAATCTCACCATAAAACCAGACTAGATAAATAGATCTCTTTACCAATCCTGATACAATTAATAGATTCTCAATAATTTTATTTATCATCGCTCTATCAGGTTAATTTCTTCATATGCCATTTAAGCTCTTTCACTCGCGAGCACGATTTTTCGTCTCCTTAATTGCAGCAATTATCGTCTTTATCTATCTACTTCCGGTTTATCGCCCTTTATTGAGTTTTATTCTAAGCTGGAATGCTTTTTCTTGGGCTTACCTACTCTTTCTTGCCGAAAAAATTATTCGCAATCATAATAAGGATATCCGTAGCTTCACCAAGGATGAAGATGAGAGCGCAAAGATGGTCATATTCTTCTTATTAACTGGATGCATCGCGAGTTTACTGGTTCTTTTCTTTGGACTTGGCGGGCATGACAGTTCTTCCGATCACACGATGTTTTTGCAATATGGGCTCACAGCCTCAACACTAATCTCTTCTTGGCTACTATTACCAATGGGTTATACGATGCATTACGCACATCTTTATTACAGCAATCCACCACATAAAACGCCTTGGCTAATGTTTCCCGACAAAATTACCGACCCCAATTATTCAGACTTCATGTACTTCTCTTTTACAATTGCCGTTGCTTCACAAACAGCTGATGTTGAGGTTGGATCAACCCCGATGAGACGCGCTGTACTATTACAATCAATCGTCTCTTTTATTTTCAATATGGCTATTTTAGGGCTTTGCATCAATATCTCCGCAAGCCTTTTTTAATATTTCCCTGATAGATTCACAAGCATCATCTTATGAAGAGATTTGTACAGAAAATCGCTCTCTGCTATGATTTTAGCAATTACCTTTAGATACTTTATAGAGACAGGAAACAATGGACAGAAACCAGGTGATTGCACTTGCAGCAATCTTACAATCCTCAATGCTTGTACATCGATTAGCAACCATTGGTTCAATCCCCAATGAAGAACGCAATCCATTGCTACACAGCATTTTTGCGATAAGCCCTGAAAACATCCAAGACGTCTATGATGGGATTGATAATATCAAACCTGGCTTACAAGGATTTTCTCAGGGCTTAAAAAACGTTCCTGGCCCCGCAAAAATCTACTTCTATTCGCTAATCTCTTTAGAGAAAAGTCTGAGTAATGATCCTGAAACACTATCGATTCTTGGTAGTGGCTTAGAAGCCATCTCAACACGCTTACAACACTTTGATATGACTCATGAGAATATCATTGCCGCACTTGCCGATCTCTACACCCAAACATTAAGCAAGCTCTCTCCTAGAATCATGGTTCGCGGCGAACAATCTGTTCTTAGCCAACCCCATATTACTAATGAGATTCGTGCACTATTACTCGCCGGCATTCGCTCAGCCATGCTTTGGCGTCAATATGGCGGCACAAAATTTTCCCTACTTTGGCCTTGGAATAAATTACCGCAAACAGCGCATCAGATTCTATTAGAAATCTAACACCAACATAAAACATAAAAAGCCGCAAATTGTTATAACTTTGCGGCTTTTTCTAATCACATTTAAGCTAATACACGCTTTCCCTCACCTTCGGGGATTTCGATAATTAATCTCGGCACACAAATACCGGAAACCGATTCTCGCAGCGCATTCACCAGCGCAATGCCGCGCGCATTTTCCACCACAAAGTGACTTGTGCCGCGCGCTAAATCCATCTGATGCAGGTAATAAGGTTTTACGCCATTTTCAATCAATGTGCGCATTAATGCCGTTAATGCCGGCAAGGTATCATTCACACCTTTGAGCAATACCGATTGCGAAATCAATAAGACTCCACGCTTACGAAGTGCCAATAATGCTTGCTTTGCAGCACTTGAAAACTCCGCCGCATGATTGGCATGAAGAACAATTGTTAATGCCTTACCACGATCGACAACACTTTCTAAGAGCTCAAGCAGTTCATCTGTAATTTTCTCAGGAGAGATTACTGGAATACGGGTATGAATACGAATGCTCCGAATATGATCGATCTCCACTAACGCATTAAGCGCTTCCGACAAACGCCGTGGCGATAACACCAACGGATCACCACCAGTTAAGATCACCTCCCACAATTCGGTATGCGATCTGAAATAATCCATAGCCAATGCAAGATCAGACTTTGATAATGTTTCACCTTTCTGCCCAATCATCTCTTTACGGAAACAGAAACGGCAATATACTTCACACAATTGTGTGATTTTTAATAACGCACGATCTTCGTAACGATGCACAACGCCCGGCGCCGGCGTAAAGCGACGATCACCAATCGGATCATCTAATTCTGTCGGCAGAATATTTGCTTCTAATGCTGATGGCACAAATTGCCGCATTAATGCCTCATAATCTGCTCCTATAGAATCCTTCATTTGCCCCTGCATCGTTGGACTCACTTTAATTTGAAACTCCTTAGCAACCGTTTCAATTTCCTGACTTTCGGCTAATAAGTTCTCAGAATAAAGATCTTCGAGGCTCGTCCAATATCGGCTCATTACGTTATACTATCCTTTCATAAAATTTGTGTCGTTATCATAAGGGATTTTACATGAATAAGAGAGTGATTTGTTTAATGGGTCCAACTGCCACCGGCAAAACCGAGATGGCAATGCGCATTGCCGACGAATTTCCCGTACAAATTATCTCTGTCGATTCAGCGATGATCTATCGTCATATGGATCTTGGAACCGCAAAACCAGATACCGAAACGCTCGCTCAATATCCACACAAACTGATCAATATCTGTGAACCGACAGAACGTTATTCCACGGCAGAATTTAGACGCGATGCCAATATCGCCATTGAAGAGAGCTTTGCTGCTGGCAAAATTCCCCTGCTTGTCGGTGGAACTTTTCTCTATTTTCAATCCCTGCTAGAAGGAATCTCTCCCATTCCATCCGTGAGCGATACCATTTTAACAAAGCTCAATGATCGCTTAGAAGCAGAAGGATCAATCGCGCTTCATGAGGAACTGTTACAGGTCGATCCGGAAAGCGGTGCTAGGCTCAACCCTAATGATTCACAACGAGTTCTTCGTGCTCTTAGCGTATATCATGAAACCGGCAAACCACTCACCTATTTTTGGTCACTTCCTAAAAAAGCTGGCATTGAATATCCTTTCATCAAACTCGCACTTGCAAACAATAATGAAAAAAAACGTAACGCGCAAATTGCCCACCGCTATCAAAAGATGATTCAAGCAGGACTTGTGGAAGAAGTCTTTAACCTTCGCAAACAATACCCTGAACTCAACCTCGATTATCCTTCCATGCGCGCTGTCGGTTATCGCCAAATCTGGAACTACCTAGAAGATGAAACCACACTGGAAGAAGCTATTGAACTTGCAATTATTGCCACAAGACAATATGCCAAAAGACAACGTACATGGCTGCGCCGAGAAACAGATTTAGTGACTTTTGATGTGGAAGCTGAACATTACCCAAAAAATGTCTTATCCACTATCGAACAGTTCATATCGTAAGATCGCTTTTTAAAATTGATTGTCTGAATCACACATTCCTTAAAAGACGATGCATGGCTGGAGAGAATGTTTGCATACTTTTATTAATCTCGTGCCAGCAATCACAGCAACTATTCATCAAACCTAGACAGCTATAAACATTGCTAGTGAAATCAGCTTTCAAAGACAGTATCCAATAATGCCCATTTAAAAAACAGCTGGCTATTTTTTAGCGCTCGTCCGCTTGTGATTCAATCGCTTCTAACTCCAAGGCATCTTGCTCTTCTTGCAGCTCTTCCATCAACTCATCACCCACTTCGTGCAATGGTGTTTGCAAATTATTATAATTCAATAAAATCGAAGCTTCTGTAATGGGCAAACCATGGTTATATTCGAGCTCTTTAATAAAGCTATCCATCAACTCGTCAAGATCATCTTCGGCAATTTTATTATTCACTGCCAATAGATAACGAACACTCAAAGTCTCAATATCATTTGGCAAGCGCCAGTAAAGCTCTTTCGGCACATGCGTTTGATAAAAATAACGATGACGCTGAAAAAAACTCTTCGGCAAATCCTTCACAATAGAAATTGGCTCACCACCACATAGCGTATTTAATTGCCGGACAATTCGATTAGGATGCGCACCTGTCACGAAAGCGACATTAATATCGAAACTACAAAAACGATCTATTAAATCCTGAGACTCTAAATGCTGCAAGGACAGTCGCTTAGAATCCACATTCAAGGCTTTTAAAACATCTGCTAAAACATTTTCCTGAACGTTCTGCTGCAACACCCCATATTTCTGCCCCGACTTAAATAGGCTTTCTTGCTTAATATCTCGCGTTACAACCGTAAATGCTTGATGATATAACGGCAATACCAACTGAAAGTCTTGTTTTAACTTCTCATTAAAAAACTGCTCAGAGGTAATAATAAAATCATACTCAGCCCGCTCTTGTCGCGTTAATTTCCCCTGCTCTAAATACACTTCTTGACAGCGATGATAAGGGTGAATGACCTCATAACTAACACAGAGATGATCACTAATCGCGCGATCTAGCGCTGATGGCGTTTGCCTTAAAATTTTAATCTCGCGATTATCATTGGCATATGCCAAAGACAACAACACCCAAAGCGATACAAAAAGCAGCAACGGGGGATATTTTTTCATAAGCTTTTATGATGATGCGCTTCACACACACCATCTATCCTTCACGATTTTTAAATAAATATACCGAAACAAAAAAGCCCGAATCTTTATCAGATTCAGGCTTCTTAATTTGGCTCCTCGACCTGGGCTCGAACCAGGGACCCCTTGATTAACAGTCAAGTGCTACTACCAACTGAGCTATCGAGGAATTAAGGATTGCTATATTAGGCGATCATTCCATTTCTGTCAAACTTAAATCTCACATTGATAAATAATTCATCACTATTAATTTTCATTACAACAGTCATCGCCAAAAATCACCGACTAATAAGTTATTGTGTTGCCATTAAAAGCGCTTCAACGGCAGCCCCATTACGTAGAAACGCTCGAAATTGATGCGCGATTCTTTCTAACAATGCATGATCTTCGGCAATCATCGAAAACATATCCGCTTCAGGATCAAATTGTAACTGCGCAAGTACCTCAGGATACTCTTGCATGACAAATTTTGTCACAATCCCCTTCCAGGCATAACCATTGAAATAATCTTTATCTATACCGGTACCTGCCACCAAGATCACCATCACCGGATCATGATAAAACGCATCCGCAGAAAAGAAGAGCGAGCTCTTGCCATGATCATGCCGCAACAGATGAAAAGGCTTTATATCATCACTCATACCAATACCTTATTTAAAAGAGAGCTCTACACTACTAATATAGTTACCCGTAAATGGCAAAATCTTGAAACACATATCATCGATCTCAACGACATCATCTTCTGCCGGCAAACTTCCCGCATTTTTCATAATCAAGCCACTTAATGTTTCCACATCTTCTTCTTCAAATTCACGCTCAAAGTATTCATTAAATTCTTCTAGAGGAATCAGGGCATTAATCACAAATAAATTTTCACCAACCACTTTCACCAATTCTTTTGGCTCTTCCTTACGATCATGCTCATCATCAATATCTCCGACAATTTGCTCTAACAGATCTTCGATCGTAATCAATCCAGAGACAGAACCATATTCATCCACGACAAGTGCTAAGTGCGTCCGTTTATTACGAAAATCATTGATGAGCGCAGTGACAAACTTCCCTTCCGGCACATATTCTACGCTTCGAATCAATGGTTTAATATCTAAGGACTTCTCACCCACATAAGGTAATAAATCTTTTGATAACAATACGCCCATGATCTCTTCATGATTTTCTGATAACACGGGAAAACGGGAATGCCCAGATTCAATAATACGCTGCAAAATCTCTTCCGGCGCATCATCAATTGAAATAGTCGTCATCTTTGCGCGAGGCACCATGATATCGCGAACAATCAGATCGGAGCTTGCAATAATAGCCCGCACCATTTCCGCAGAATCCGCACTAATTAATCCTTGCTCTCGTGCTTCTTCACAATCATGAATTAAACCTTCGATACTAATCTCTTTATGTTTATCGAATCCTAGTCGTTGCAACCAAGACTCGCCTTTCCTACTTCCTTCTTCAGCCATTGCTTTAATATTACCTCTAATGGATCAATATACTGTTATAGGCGCATTTATTGCTTTAGATTATACCGATCTTTTTAAAAATGCTACTACTGAAAGCAAGGGAAACTATATTTTTCATTGAGGTAACTATCTTATATAATGCGAGTTTGCAGTGAAACCTTGGTTTCCAAAAAACGAATTTATAGTTTCTCTAAACATCTAAGAGCACAGAAAAATTGATACTTATCACAACTTCTTCAGCTCTTCACTTCTCAGATGGTTGTATCTATCCTTATGAAAGAAAAAAAGAAACATCTCACCATTGGTGAACGAGTCAATCGCGCGATCGCATATCTCATGCGTCTGATTATTTCTGTAATTGTCATCGTTGCGTTGATTACCCTTCCTATTTTTGGGTACTTTATTATTAAAGCGGATCAAGAAGTCACACCTGAGTTTACCAATAGACAATGGGCACTTCCGGCACGCGTTTATGCAAGACCTTTAGAGCTATTTGTCGGTCAAGATTTAAAACCGAAAGATATGATCCAAGAGCTAGAATGGATTATCTATCGTCCTGCAAAATCACTCTCAAAACCAGGAACGTACTATCACGATACGGCAACAAATAGTATCAGTGTTCATACACGCCCATTTGTGTATAGCGATGGTACGGAAGAATCAAAAACGTTCCGTGTCACTTTTAATAAAAACCAAATTGCTAGCATTAAAGATATCGATTCTGGTGAAGATATCTCTTTAACCCGTATTGAACCGCTGTTAATTGCCTCAATCTACCCAACACATAATGAAGACCGTATTCTTCTCAAGCGAGAAGAAATTCCACCAATGCTCATTGATACATTGCTTGCAATGGAAGACCGCGCTTATTACCAACATTTTGGAATTAACCCTAAAGGGATTATGCGAGCAATTATCACCAACTTCAGAGCGGGCGGTAATGTTCAAGGCGGATCGACCTTAACGCAGCAACTGACAAAAAACTATTTCCTCACGCCGGACAAAACAATTAAACGTAAAATCCAAGAGATGTTCTATTCGATCGTTCTCGATTGGCGTTTTGAAAAAGATGAAATCCTTGAAGCTTACATCAACGAGATTTACCTTTCTCAAGATGGTGATCGCGCTATTCATGGTTTTGGTTTAGCCTCAGAATTCTTCTTTGGAAAACCCGTAGATGAGCTTTCTATCGGGGAAATTGCGACGTTAGTGGCTGTTATTCCAAGCCCAAGCCGTTACAATCCACGAAGAAATCCTGAAGTTGCCATCAAACGCCGCAACCTCATTATTGATGTATTAGTGGAACAAAACTTATTAGGCGCTGAAGATGCCGCATTAGTCAAAGCGGAGCCTCTTCGTATTTTAGAAAATCCACCGCCGGCAAATACGAAATTTCCGGCATTTATTGAACTTGTTCACAAACAACTCAAAACGCAATATAGCGCAGAACAACTCAATTCAGGCGGGCTGAGAATTTTCACCACACTGGATCCTATTGCCCAAGATTATGCCGAAAAATCTGTGATTCAATCACTAGCACAAATTGAAAAAGATCGTGGCATGAAAGAACCAATACTTCAGGGGGCGATTGTCATTGCGAAAAATAATACTGGGGAAATCTCCGCGATTGTTGGTGATAGAAATGTCCGTCAAGCCGGATTTAACCGAGCACTCAATACAAATCGCCCTATTGGTTCATTAGTTAAACCATTCGTCTATTTACGGGCTTTAGAAGAACCAAGCCGTTATTCGCTCGCAACACCACTAGATGATGCATCTAAAGTTAGCTTACAAATTGGCGGCAAAAAATGGGAACCTAACAACTACGACAGAAGACTTCATGGCTGGGTTCCATTAATCACAGCTTTAGCAAAATCCTACAACCTCCCTGTTATTCGTGTTGGGATGGATATTGGTTTAGAAAATGTAATTGATACACTCTACCGTTTAGGCGTAAATCCCGTGCAATATAATTTGCCGGCAGTTCCAGCATCGCTTTTAGGCTCAGTAGATCTACCACCACTTGAAGTTGCACAAATCTATTCGACAATCGCAAACTCCGGCTACTACACACCTCTTCGCGCCATTCGCGAGGTAACGGATAGCAATAGTAAACTCCTCGCTCAAGCTGAAGTAGATCCTATTCAAGCAGTAGAACCCGGTCCAAATTACCTCATTACACAAGCGATGATTGATGTTGTGAACCAAGGAACCGCAGGTTCTGTGCGTCATAGTGTTGGCAATATTCGCATGGCCGCTAAAACAGGAACCACCAATGACTATCGAGATAGCTGGTTTGCCGGGTTTACGGGCAATTATACAGCGGTAACTTGGGTTGGTCGGGATGACAACAAACCTATTAATCGTTTAACAGGAACTCGCGGCGCACTACCTATTTGGGCAAATGCTATGAAAAATCTGCCACTAGAAAGCATCTCTCAAGAAAAACCCAACGAGATCATAGATGTTGCAGTAGATCTCTCCACAGGACTTCTACCGCCAGCAAATAAATGTGCAGATACCAAAGTGAGAACATTACCCTTCATTAAGGGCTATCAACCAACGTATTATAGTGAGTGCTATTACTTGCCGGCAACGCCCGAATCAGGCGGATTTATTTTTGAATAACTTGAGAAGAACTCCTACTGTATTACTCCATTAATCTATGATAAATTAGTGCTTCTATTTATGCATAATGAATCATCATGCAACAGAATTTGTTTAAGGATATTTTCGTGAAAAGAAATACCATTTTTTTAATAAGTCTTTTAGTTTTAACCGCTTGTGCTAGCACAGCGCCACAAGGTGCTCGTGTTCGCCCAGTCGATGGCCAGCCATACCAACCAACATTCTCGAATGATGGGGCGGCAACAAAAGCTTATGCGTTACAAGATACCCCTCCTGTTCAAGCACCTCAAAGCAATGAGGTAGGATTCTTAGGAACACAATCCCAGCAGAATCCAGGTGGAAATCCCGTCTTCCCTACAAACTCCGCAAATGAGCAATGGCCTGCGCCGGCAAATCCTGCACCAACAGTACAGGCGCCTGCAAATGTGAATAGTCAGCCATCAACCTCACAAGGATTCCCTGTAGCAACGGCAACTCCACCTACTAAAACAGCAACTGTAACTCAAACGCCACCACCTGCTCCGGCAGGCGGAAATGCTGTCAAAGTTCTCCTCGATGATGCGCGTAAAGCCGTACAAGAAAATCGCCTAGATAAAGCTGCGAGCTCCCTTGAAAGAGCCGTTCGCTTAGAACCTAGAAACGCGAGTATCTGGTATGATTTAGCACAAATTCGTCTTCATCAGAAGAACTATGCAGCTGCCGAACAGATGGCCAATAAATCTATTAGCTTTACGAAAAACGAAGATCTCATTAAGCGAAATCGTCAAATTATCGCCGCGGCACAAAGCGCCCGATCAGCTGGCAACTAGATCGCGTATGATAATTTAATAATTTTAATTAATTAAAACGTAAGCTTGATCTAGCCCACTTGACAACCGTCTCTTGGGCTTCATCTGCATTTATAAATAATAAATAATAATTTTTGAGCAATAGAGATCTTCAGCCCTTGCTTTATTGGGTCAACCATAAAACAACCGGTAACCTATCGTCTCTATTTCTCTATCGGAGAAACAATGAAGCGGATGCTAATTAATGCGACTCAGCAAGAAGAAATGCGAGTTGCGCTTGTCGATGGACAGCACCTATATGATTTAGACATTGAAAATGTTGCAACCAAACAGAAAAAAGCCAATATTTACAAAGGTAAAATTACCCGTATCGAACCATCGCTCGAAGCATGCTTCGTAGATTACGGTTCAGAGCGCCACGGATTCTTACCTTTTAAAGAGATCTCAAGAGAATACTTCAAAAATGCTAACGATCAATCGATTGCGATTAAAGATCAGTTAGAAGAAGGTTTAGAGCTCATTATTCAAGTAGAACGTGAAGAACGTGGCAATAAAGGGGCAGCCTTAACAACCTTTATCTCACTTGCTGGTCGATATCTTGTATTAATGCCGAACAATCCAAGAGCCGGCGGTGTTTCTCGCCGTATTTCAGGAAAAAATCGTGCAGAAATTCGTGATGCAATGGCTGCGCTTACTGTGCCAGATGAGATGGGCTTAATTGTCCGTACCGCCGGCATGGGACGAACAGCGGAAGAACTGCAATGGGATCTTGATTATCTCATTATGCTTTGGGATGCCATTATTGATGCAAGCAAACGCCCCGCTCCGCTTTTAATCTTCCAAGAAAGTAATATCATTATTCGTGCACTTCGTGATTACTATCGTAGTGATATCGGCGAAATCTTAAT
>DXHP01000191.1 GCA_019113305.1 Candidatus Ignatzschineria merdigallinarum
TATCGCAGCTATTTTAAAGCGAAATAACTATAAAATAAAAATCAAAAGAAAGAGCGTTATAGTGCAGGCTATAACGCTCTTTTGTTGGCGATATCTTTTCAGAAGTCATGGAGAGCTGAAAAGAAAATCGGCTATTACTCGTCACTTGTTAGGATTGAGAGTAAACATTCAGAAACTCACGGTTGTGCTAGAAACCGTGAGCGCTTGAATTAGTCATACTGGAAGATATTTTTGAGGAATAACTTCGCGCGATCGCTGGGTTCTCCTTCAAAGAAAGCTTCCTTGGATAAATCATCATGAATCTCGCCACCATCGATGAAGATTACGCGATCGGCAACTTGTCTGGCAAATCCCATCTCATGAGTCACGCACATCATGGTCATGCCTTCTTGCGCAAGCTCCGTCATTACTGCTAATACTTCGTGAATCATCTCAGGATCTAGCGCCGATGTAGGTTCATCAAAGAGCATTACCACAGGATCCATTGCCAGCGCGCGAGCAATTGCTACACGCTGTTGCTGTCCGCCGGAGAGTTGAGATGGGTATTTTCCTAAATGTTTGCTTAAGCCCACGCGATCCAGTAATGCCAGCGCTTTAACATGTGCTTCATCTTTGTTACGTTTTAAGACTTTTGTTTGCGCCAACATGAGGTTTTGTTCAATCGACATATTGGGAAAGAGTTCGAAATGTTGGAAAACCATCCCTACTTCTGTACGGACTTTATTGATATTGGTTTTAGGATTTGCCAGCGAATGACCATTGATAATGATATCGCCTTGTTGAAAAGGCTCTAATCCATTGGCGCATTGAATGAGCGTAGATTTCCCAGATCCTGAGGGGCCACAAACGACGACCACTTCTTTTTCGGCAATATCTGTGGAGCAGTTTTTGAGAACCTGAAAGTCGCCGTAAAATTTACTGACATTTTGGTAGGTAATCATGCGGTACGTTTCCTTTTTTGTAAGGTGCGAACTAAACTTGAGAGCGAGAAACAGATGATGAAGTAGACAAATCCAGCAAAGAGGATCATCTCCATTTTGGCATTGTTGTTATAGCCGATAATATCGGTCGCTCTAAAGAAGTCATTTAAACTCATAATGTAAACAAGGGAGGTATCCTGAAACAGGATAATTGCTTGTGTTAGCAGCAGCGGAATCATATTCTTTAGCGCTTGCGGCAAAATAACATGATAGATCGCTTGGAGCTTGGTCATGCCTAGAGCGAGTGCTGCGGACATCTGCTGTTTTCTCACGCTTTTAAAGCCGGCACGAATAATTTCGGAGTAATAAGCCGCTTCAAAGAGCGAGAATGCGACAATCGCCCAGATTAAGCGAACCCCAGATGTATTGCTTATGCCAAAATATTGCTGAACGGTGGGACCAATCGCTAAATAGAACCACATTAACACCATGATTAAGGGAATGGATCGAAAGAGGTTGACGTAACCTGTTGCCAGCCAAGCGATCGGTTTTGGCGCGTAGAGTCTTAAAACCGCTAAGACGATACCCCATAGAATTCCTACAACGATTGCAATGACGGTAATCCGTAAGCTAACGCCCATTCCTTGCAGTAAAAACGTATAGTTTTCGCTAATAATGGAGAAGAGGCTTGCTAATGAAAAGTTATCCATCTTAAGCTCCTTCTTTAAAGGTCGGTAGCTGTGTCCAGCGTTCGATCAATTTCATGATAAACATGAGCGCCACATTAATAATGATATAGGCGATGGTTACAAGAATAAATGATTCATATGCTTTCGCTGTATAGTCATTAATTTGGGCAGCTTGCCTTGTTAATTCTGCTAACCCGATGGTTTGTAAAACCGATGAGTTTTTAAAAATATTCAATAACTCTGAAGTCATCGGCGGTAGGATAATCCGTAATGCTTGCGGTAAGATCACATAACGATAAGCTTGCGGTAATGTTAAGCCAGTTGCGAGTGCTGCACGCATTTGTCCGCCGGCAAGTGATTCAATACTCGAGCGCACTTGTTCTGCAACACGAGCTGAGGTAAAAAGTCCTAAACAGAGAATTCCGGCAGTCATCATTTGTACGAGAGGATCTTGTCCTTTGATCCAATCGCCCATTGCGCTTGGCATTAAATTGGGCCAAACGTAATACCAGAAGAAGAGCTGAACAATGAGCGGAACATTTCGTAAGCATTCTACATAAGTAGCGCCTAAAAAACGAAGTGTTCGGCTTGGAAGTGTTCGCATCGTTCCGACAATAATGCCGAGAATGAGTGCGAGAAACCAGCTGGCACTTGAAGAGAGGATCGTCCATTTTGCACCCTCTAAAAGCCAGTCGAGATAGGTTTCGTTGATAACAGCTTCTTGAAATAAGATTGAGAAATCTAATCCAAACATAGTGAAACCTTTATATTCAATGACGAAATAAAATGTGTGTTAATCAGTTAATAAATAAAAAGTTATAGTGAGTTATTGATTAGTTTTTAATAAAATCCAAATTGATCCATGCTCATCAACCGAGGAGATTACGGGATCATCAGGCGGATTCTCCAATGAATATTTTTGGAGGAATATGGCGTGATCATTTGTTGAATTTATTAAAGACGTGAAACACCAGGAAAGAGGGGGCGACCTCTTCCTAGTGTTTCATAAGTGAGATGTCAGCCATTAGGAGTCAACAGATGGCTAACGTCTCGCTACTGTTATTGATACGGTGTATCAGTTGGATTGTTAAAGAGCTCTCGCATGCTATCTGATAATGGGAAATCTAAGTTTGCATTGCGTGGTGGGATTGGTTGTGTAAACCATTTATTGTAAAGTTGCTCCATTTCACCAGATTTAGACATTTCTGCGATAACTTTGTCCGCTAATGCTTTAAATTGCGGATCATCTTTTCGCATCATACAAGCATAAGCTTCTTGATCTTGGGGTTCACCAGTGACGACCCAACGGCTTGGATCTGGTGATTTTGCACGCTCACCATAAAGGAGCGAATCATCCATAACATATGCAACGCCGCGGCTATCTGAGAGCATCATAAAGGCATCTCCATGATCTTTAGCAGCTTGAATACGCATATTCATATTCTTTTCAGCATTCATGTTACGAAGAATACGCTCGGAAGTTGTGCCTGCCGTTGTGATGACGACTTTATCTTTCAAATCATCAAAGCTTGAAACGCCGGAATCTTTATCTGTGATCATTCGAATATTGATGATGAAAATTGTATTGGTAAAACCAGCTTCTTGTGCACGAGAAGTATTGTGCGTGGTTGAACCACACTCAAGATCAATGGTGCCATTACGCATTAGAGGAATACGATTTTGTGAGGTAATCGGCATGAGTTTCACATCTACTTTCTTGCCGAGTTTTTTCTCAATACCTTCAACAATTTTGAGACTGACTTCGTGTGAGTAACCGATCACATTTTGTTGATTATCATAATACGAATAAGGAATTGAAGATTCACGATGACCGAGCGTAATGGCGCCCGTATCATTGACCTTCTTCAAGGTTCCGGTTAATTCTTCTGCCGTTGTCATGCTCGGCACTGCAATTAGGCCGCAAAGCGCTAGCCCAAGAATAGTCTTCTTCATATTTTCTCCTTCATACTGTGGTTTGCTAATCTATTGTGATTCCTAGCAAAGGCTGTTTTGGATATTTTTAAATATCTCTTGTTAATATTATTGTGTTCTTGAAGATGAGATCTCAATTGATGGAGTCTCAATTTTATTATTGGTTGTGATTCTGTTGAACAGCTTGGATTTTATCGTTATGGGATATTTCCTGTTTAAGTTTTTTACAGCCTGTATTTAGATATAGGCTAGCTACGAAAAAAAAGCAAGGTATGGGCCTCGATATTTTTGATGAGGGATATCACTTTTAGTTATGACATGGGCTAGAAATCTTCATTTACCAAGATCTGAGAAATATTGCTAACTGCTTGATCTTGTCGCTTGACGAGATCTTTAGGAGCTTTTATTCTTAAAGCATTATTTTGAAAAGTGAAGGCGCGTTAATGATGAAGAAAAAATTGATCGTTCTGGGAAGTAGTAATGTTGATTATATTTTAAAAGTTCCTCATTTTTTACAGCCAGGAGAAACATTGGCTGGCGATCAGTATCAAGTAGCACTGGGCGGAAAAGGCGCAAATCAAGCAGTTGCCGCAGGAAGAGCTGGTGCTGATATTACTTTTATTGCTGCGGTTGGAGATGATGATATTGGTAAAGATGCGATTGCACAATTTCAGAAAGATCACATTGATACGACATTAATGACTGTGATTGAAAATGAGAAAACGGGTGTTGCGTTGATCTTTGTCAATCAAGATGGGGAGAATATGATCGGGATCTATTCTGGGGCGAATGCACATGTTACGCCAGAATTAGTGACGCCAATGTTATCAAAAATTGAAGCGGCAGATATGCTGTTAATGCAGTTAGAAACACCAATTGAGACATTAACGCTTGCCGCAGAAAAAGCAAAAAATGCCGGTGTAAAAGTCGCTTTAAATCCCGCACCGGCGAGAGATCTTTTAGCCGATTTTTTAGCGAATATTGATTTGATTACACCGAACGAAACGGAAGCACAGATTTTAACCGGAATTACGGTCGAAACAGATGAGGATGCCAACCTTGCATCGCAAGTATTACATGATAAAGGCATCGAAACGGTCATTATTACGCTCGGAAAACGGGGCGCGTGGGTGAGCGTGAAAGCAGAAAATGCAACTCAGGGAACGGGTTCTTTAGTGCCAGGATTTGTCGTGAAAGCCGTCGACACAATTGGTGCCGGAGATACGTTTAATGGCGCACTAGTTACGGCATTGTTGGAAGATAAATTATTACCAGAGGCAGTGAGAATCGCGCATGCGGCAGGTGCGTTAGCTGTAATGAAAGAGGGCGCACAGCCGGCAATTCCCTGGCGAGAAGAGATTGATGCATTTTTAGCGAAACAGAATTAATAGTATGGTGGAAATCTCTTTTGAGCGTTGAGTTGTGACTGAGGAGAATGCTTGCATGTCGTTACTAGTTGTCTGCTAGTCATAAGCATAAAAGCTCCTAAAAAAGTCATGATACAAAGATATTGCGATTCATCATTAACCCAAGTATCAGTCAACAAAATAGATGATTGATGCTTGGGTTTTACTGATCTGAATATTTTGCGCTTACTTTTCAAGAGAGCGAAGCCATGCGATTTCCTCTTTCCAAATTTCTGGTTCGATGGTTTCTAAAATTAATGGCATATCGCGGAATCGGTCATCTTGCATGATATAACGGAATGGTGTTTCACCAATTTCACCTTTTCCTAAACTATGATGACGGTCAACGCGACTGGCAAAAGCGCCTTTAGAATCGTTTAAATGCATTGCACGAAGGTAGTCAAAGCCAACAATTTTATCGAACTGTGTGAAAGTTTCATCACACCCTTCATCCGTGCGAAGTTCATAGCCGGCAGCAAAAGCATGACAAGTGTCGATACAAACACCGACACGAGATTTATCTTCGACATCTTCAATAATGCGGGCAATATGCTCGAAATCGAACCCCAAATTAGTACCTTGTCCGGCAGTATTTTCAATCACCGCAGTGACGCCTTTAGTGTGGCTTAAGACGATATTAATGGATTCGGCGATTAATGCTAAGCAATCATTGACCGGCATTTTATTTAAATGGCTGCCGGGGTGAAAGTTGATGAGTTCAATGTCGAGTTGTTCGCAACGCTGAAATTCATCCAGCAGTGCATGACGGGATTTCTCTAATGCTTCCGTTTCATGGTGTCCGGGATTGATGAGATAACTGGCGTGCGGCAAGATATGTCTGTTATGAAATTTATAAACTTCTAAGAAACGCTTGTAGCTATCAATATCCGCTTTTTTGAGTGGTGGACCTTCCCAGCGACGGTTATTTTTTGTAAAAAGTGCAAAGGCATTGGCACCGATTTCTTGTGCATTTTTAACAGTGTTTTGAACGCCACCGGCAGCGCTCACATGCGCTCCAATATAATATGTCATGGTATAAATCCCTCTACTAATAGATTGGTTCACTCGCTGGATTCAATCTATTTCAATTCATTTTTCTTGTTGATTTCAGCTGCTATTGTACCGATTTGTGCCGGGAATGTTGAGCCTTTGATGGTTGAATTCTTTTATCAGAACGATTATCAGAAATCAGAGGTTGGGGCGTTATTGGGAATGTCATTGCTTTAAAAATCGACACGTCATTCTTTAAGAAGTATCGGGGATAAATTGTTGCCAATCATCATTTTTGCAACGTCATTTTAGACAAGATTGAGTTGAAAGAATGTTGGTCATTGTAATTCAAGAGGTTCGATTACAACTCACTATTGTCACGAGATTGATAA
>DXHP01000192.1 GCA_019113305.1 Candidatus Ignatzschineria merdigallinarum
AGATTCTGCAGGAATCTCGATAACACAGTTAAAGTCTGCAGTAATATTCGCTAAATCATTAGCGGCTGGAACTTTGGCAAAACTCATATTTTTAGCCTCTTTTCATAATCGTTATATTAAAATAATCTCAAAACTATTGATGACTTCTTCATCCGTCGTTTAATGGATAAATCCAAGAATAAAAGTGAGAGAAAAATCTCATGGGCTTAATTATACAGATTTTCCACTCTCTTCGTATTTTAACTGCAAAAAGTATGCATTTTTGATAGCATTAAGCGGTTATTCTGAAAGGGTTCTCAATATGAAATTTACCTGGGTTCAAGGAGATAAATCTCCAATTTTCCAAGATGCGTTATGGGTTCGTGATGAAGTCTTTACGAAAGAGCAAGGCTATCCTGCAGAGATTGATTACGATGAGATGGATGGTCGAGCATGGCAGCTAGTGCTTTATGGGGAAGAGGGTCATCATGCTGCGCAGAAAGCGATCGGAACATTACGTTTTTTTGTGAATGATGCCGGGGAATATCAGATTGGTCGTGTAGCGATTTTAAAAGATTATCGTGGACAAAAGCTTGGTAAGGCTTTATTAAAAGAAGCATTGAAAAAATGTGCGGTATTAGCAGAAAGTGATATGGTGATTTTGCATGCGCAGATTGCGGCAAAAGGGTTATACGAAGCGTTTGATTTTCAGACAGAGGGCGAAATATTTTTAGAAGAGGGCGAGCCACATATTCTGATGAAGCGCTCACTATTACTAGGTAAAGTGCCGGCAGAATTATTAGATCGTTCCAAGAAGATCCTTTTTATTGCGCATCTAGCCATTGGTGATTTTACTTACTTACAAAATGGCTTTAAAGCATTTAAAGAAGCTTACCCACATTTAAAGATGGATCTCTTTATTGAAGAAGTTCGTTGTACCAATGATCCACAAAAATGGCCTTTTTTGAAGAAATATTCTCTTTATGATTGGGTAGAAACATGTGATTTCTTCCATAAAGTGTATCGTGAAAATTATTCAACAGCATTGCGGACAGAAAGTATTTTAGAAGCAAAATTAGAAGCCTATCCGATCGTTATTTCGATTGAAACATTAGCGTCATTAAATGGTGCCGGACTTGCACGAGAGATTGCTGGTGACAAAGGTTTTGCCATGGGAATGAATATCCGTTACAAATGGTATCAGCTAGCACAAAAGCGCGATCTTAAAAAATTGGATGCGATGATTGAGGTTGTGAAACCCGATCAAGGAAAGGAACGTCATATTAGTGATGATTATGGGTATTGGTTCTCACAAATTGGCGGCATTATGATGTTTAAGGAAGATCGCTATCCATTTGTGAATATTCCTCAAAAGTGGCAGGACAATGCAAAATCTCAATTAGAAAATTGGGGTGTGAAAAAGAATCAGCCAGTCGTTTTTATTAATCATATTGCGAAGAATCCTCGCCGTTCTTGGAAGCTTGAGCAGGTTCGTGAATTAATAGAGTTAATGCAAGCTCTGCCAAAATGGCAAGAGACATTCTTTATTATCAATGGGATTCCGGAGATTTTCCCAGAGATCGAAGCACTAATTGCTAAGTATCAATTAAAGAATACGAAGCCATTTAGCGCATTAGATAATTTCTTTGAATTGCCGGCAATGTTAAAAGAGAGTGATCTGATTATCTCCGTTGAAACAGCGGTCATGCATTTAGCAAATGCTGTTCATGTGCCGGTTATCGCATTAATGCGCATTAAGACCCTAGAATGGGTGCCCTTAAATAGTGAATTAACCACATTGATCTTTACACCAAAACGTGCGGAAGTTATTGCAGATATTCCGGCATCTCGTGTTATTGAATATTTACCAGAAAATCCTTATCGCCGTTAATTCTATGATGATACCGGGATCTGTCATTGGATTATGGATGATTAAAAGAGAGTCGTGATGCAAAAGCCTCGAAGTAAAGTACAACACCAGTACAAGCAAGCAATCTTACTGTTGCCGGGAATGGTGAATATTGAGCTAATTCGTCAATATTATTCTGATTGGTTAGAGGATGTGCTCGTTATTGCTGTTGATAAAGGGATTGATAAAGCGATTTATTTTCAGTCTGGCGTAGATCTTTGGGTAGGCGATTTTGATTCAAGTGAAAACCTTATTATTGATACGAATCTATATCGTCGAAAGATTCCTTATCCGATAGATAAAGATGAGATTGATACGGAGCTAGCGATTGGTTTTGCGATTGAATCGGGGGCTACTGAAATTTTACTCTTGGGAGGAATTGGTGGTCGCTTAGATCATCAAGCGGCACTGTTATTTCTGCCATTTCAATATCCGGAGATTGCGTTTATTCACAGTAATGGCGAGCAAACGTTAACACATCTACAACCTCATAATCATTATCAGATTCCGACGCAGAAAGATGGGCTCGTGAGTGTGATTGCGTTAACAAAGTTAGAAGGTTTGACGCTTGAAAAAGTGAAATGGCCATTAGTCGATTTCACTTTAGAGTTAGGGAGAGGTTTAACGTATTCTAATCGTGCTTTGGGTGAAGAGATTGAGGTTAGTATTCGTGAAGGGAATGCTTGGCTCTATAATGTCGTGCCGGGAATAGATGAATCTCTTTAGCGAAAGAGAGTTATCTCCAGCATTTCTGCGCAATAATGATGATTTTCTGAGTACCCAAAAGGCATTAAAAATGGTACGCTATACGCAAAATTAATCGCATAAAAATTTGACGATTACTGAAGGGCGGTCAATGCTATCTGCCGCAGTAATTGTTCAAGAATGAAATGAAGGGAAGTCTATGTGGCAAATTTATTATAACGGTGATTGTTCAAAGGCGCGTGCGGCGAAAGCTTACTTAGATGAGAAAAAAATTGCTTATGAAGTGATTAATTATCTCGAAGTACCATTAACTCATGAGATGATTAAAAGGCTTCTTGGACAGCTTGGTTTCGGGATTGATGGGGTTGTTCGCTCAAAAGAAGAGGCTTTTAAAGCGATCTCTCAAGAATGGTTTACTTGGTCTGACGAAGAAAAAATCGCATTTGTGATTGCAAATCCGATTGTTTTAGAAAGACCGATCGTTGTTTATGATGATTATGCCGTGATCGCAAGACCAGATGTTACGCCGATTGATCATCTACTAGCAAGAGCATGGAAATAGAGATCTCACCTATTTAATAATCAATAAGGTGATCGTTTCTGAAACGTTAACCTTATGAAGGGAAGCGATTAGAAATGATCATTGTTGAACGACTAAGATCTATTCCATAACACTTTCCACTTTTGAGTTTAAAATATTAACATTTGATGAATAAGTCATGTAATGAAGGAAAGGTTATGACACAAAATATCGATAATATGGGGCTAAGTCGCTTTTTTATTGTAGTAGGTGCTTTTTTTGCGGCATTATCTGTGATCATCGGTGCTTTTGGCGCACACGCTTTAAGCGCTCAATTAACAGAACGTGGTGCCGCAATTTGGGCAACGGGCGTGCAATATCAGATGCTTCATTCTACGGCAATGATTGCTATTGGTATTTTATTACTGATTTTAAATTCTAAGAAACTCCTGCTATTGGCAGGTTTTGCTTTTTTAGTAGGTACACTTTTATTTTCCGGAAGTCTCTATTTAATCGCGCTTTTAACGATTAAAAATCTCGGATTAATTACGCCAATCGGCGGTCTCTTTTTTGTTGTGGGTTGGTTGTTGTTAGTGTGTGCTGCAATGGCGTCAACTCATGTTCATATTTAGTAAAGGAAATTTTATGAGCGTTCATTCCGTATTATCCATTTCTCCTTTAGATGGCCGTTATGCAAGCCGTGTAAAACCACTCGCGACAGAAGTCAGCGAATATGGGCTTATCAGATATCGTGTCATGGTGGAGATAAAATGGTTAATCAAACTTGCATCAGAAACCCATTTTAAAGAAATCCCTTCTTTTGGAGATGATGCAAAAGCATTCCTTATCTCGCTTTATGAAAACTTCTCAGCTGAAGATGCGATGGCAGTGAAGGATATTGAAAAATCCACAAACCATGATGTTAAAGCGGTTGAGTATTGGATTAAAAACAAGGTTAAAGATCATCCTGAACTTGCAGCATCATCTGAGTTTACCCATTTTACTTGTACTTCTGAAGATATTAATAACCTCTCTTATGGTTTGATGTTCAGAAATACGATCAATGATGTTGTGATCCCACAATTAACAGATGTGATTGGTTCAATGCGTGAAATGGCGCATGAGTTTGCGGCTATTCCGATGCTTTCAAGAACACATGGTCAACCAGCGACACCAACGACACTTGGTAAAGAGATTGCCAACGTAATCTATCGTTTAGAGCGTCAAGTGAAACAACTCAAAAATACCGAATACTTAGGAAAAATTAATGGTGCGGTAGGTAACTATAATGCGCACTTAGTAGTTTATCCTGATTTTGATTGGCCGGCATTTGCGGAAGACTTCATTGAGAATGATCTTGGTTTAACATTTACGCCATATTCAACTCAAATTGAATGTCATGATTATATTGCAGAGTTTTCTCATACAATGACGCGCGTGAATACGATTTTAGTGGATTGGTCACGTGATATCTGGAACTACATTAGTCATAACTTCTTCAAACAGCGCACAATTGCCGGTGAAGTAGGTTCTTCAACGATGCCGCATAAAGTTAATCCGATTGATTTTGAAAATGCGGAAGGAAACTTCGGAATTGCAAATGCACTCTTTATTCATTTTGCAGAGAAATTACCAATTTCAAGAATGCAGCGTGACTTAAGTGACTCTACTGTACTTCGTAGCGTAGGTTCGGCATTTGGTTATACCTTAATTGGATTTAGCAGCCTGTTAAAAGGTCATGGTAAATTAGAAGTTAGCGCAGAAACCTTGTTAAAAGATCTTGATGCAAATGTTGAAGTATTGGGCGAAGCGGTACAAACAGTGATGCGCCGTGATGGTATTGAAAACCCGTATGAAAAGCTGAAAGATTTCACACGTGGAAAACGCATTAATATTGACGAAATGCGTGAATTTATCGATACTTTAGAATTAGATGATGCTGTGAAAGCAGAGTTGAAAGCATTAACGCCGGCAAGTTATGTCGGATTTGCAGAGAAGCTTGCGAAAGCAATATAGATATTATTTCCTAAAATAATTCAGAACAATGAAAAGTATTTACAAATTTCATGATGAAATTGTAAGTACTTTTTATATTAGAAATTGATATTGATTTATATATTAAAACTCATAGCTATAGTTAATTATCAATTTGAATTTTAAGGGAAATGATGAAAAAAATATTTTTATTACCAATTTTAGTGGTTTTGAGTATTTATGGATGCTCAATAAACCCCCAAAAACCAATTGAATTCCCACCTGTAGATACAATGAATACTACTTATGGTGGTGCTAAAATTCTTCTTTCAGATGCACTCTTTATGGCTTCCGTTCCAGCAAATAGTGTCAAAATTTACCCAACGAAAGAGGCAGGGGGTCAAATTAAGATTGAGAAACGATCTGGGGGAGCTTCGATAATATTGAATGAAAATAGTCGACTTGTTCTCAAAAATTATTTAGAAAAAACAGGAAGATTTTCTTTCGATCCTGTAGCTGTAAAAGCTAGTACTAAGGGTAGGGATTTCCTTACGACATCTCCTTTCTTGATAGAAGCGTCTTTAGTATCATTTGATAATAAAGAGCATGGAAATACGGGTGTTGCTAAAGCTTTTGGCGAACCTTTAACAGTCACTAAAACAGCTGTTATTAATTTAGTGTTAAAGGATCAAGCAGGAAATACACTTTATATTGCTGAAGGAGCATCGACTATTAATAGTGGTGACTTGAATTTGCTAAAAGATGTTGATTTGGACGATTATGTTGTTAATGATGCATTGAAGAATGCTATTAATCAGCTTTCAAGAGCCTATGATCAGGGTCATATTGATTATAGAAGTAAATAATATCGTTTATCATATTTAGTAATGACTCCCTCAATTAAAGTGTCTGGTATTTTGATTTCATAGTATTCTTGTTAACGCCTTTGTATCTTAATATTAAGATATGAAGAGTAGATAGGAGAATATGGAGGTTTTCATTGCTAGTTATTTATTTTGAAGGTGTTTTGTTGTCGGCCGGCCTGATTATCGCGATTGGTGCGCAAAATGCTTATGTGTTGAAGCAGGGGATTCAAAATAACCATGTTTTTGCCGTCGCAACGGTCTGCTTTTTATGTGATTTTATTTTAATGTCGCTCGGTATTTTAGGTGTTGGGACTTTTGTGGCTAAAAATCAGCTCTTGCAATTACTGCTTGCCGGTGGCGGAATGCTCTATATTTTATGGTTCGCGCTTCAATCATTTTTAAGCATTCGTCATCCGCAAAGGTTGGAGTTAAAAAATACGGAATCTGCCGGAACCATCAATATGGTAATAGTTGGAGCGCTGGCGATTACCTTATTAAATCCGCATGTTTATCTGGACACTGTTGTCATTATCGGCGGCATTGCCGGAACATTAGAAACAGAGCATAAACCGATATTTTTAATGGGTGTTTTAACATCTTCCGCAATTTGGTTTTACGGCCTGGCGTATGGTGCACGTAAATTAGCCCCATTGTTTAGAAAGCCGATCACATGGCAAGTGTTAAACTTTCTGATTGGTAGCATGATGCTATTTATAGCTTATCAGTTGGGGCTGTTTATTTTGCAGGCTTTAATGGCAAATCATTAGCTCGCTTATTTCCTCAATAGAATCGTTATTATCATAAAAGAAACCGCTCATTACGAGCGGTTTTTAAATCATAATAATCTTTTAACTCATTGAGGATACATACTGTAAGCCGACAACGCCGATGATAATAGCGCCTAAGCTAAGTAGTCTTTTAATATTTTTTGATTCTTTAAAGAATATAATATTCAGTAGAACAGCACCTGCGGTTCCCGCTCCCGTAAATACGGTATATGCGATACTCAACGGGAGATAACGAAATGAGAAATAGAGGAGCGCAAAAGAGAGAAAGATTCCCCCATAATAGAGCACTCGGTTAATAAGATTGCGGTTTCGGCTATATAAGCTTAATCCAAATACGCCGATTAATTCGGCAGCTGCGGCTAACGCGACAAACGTCCAGCCAATAACAATTGATGCACCCATTATGCATTCTCCTCATCTCTAATATTAATATCGAAAATATTTAATCCGATCACTCCAATGAGAATAATGCCCATGAAAAATAACATTTCGAGGGTGATTGTTTCATTAAAGAGAAAGTAGTCCATCAAGGCAGTACCGACTGTGCCGATCGCTGCAAAGATAGCGTAAACCGTGCCTGTGGGTAATCCCTCACATGCTTTGGCTAAGAAATTGAGATCAAGAAGAACGAAAACACCAATAATTGCCCAGTGCCACCATGCGCTTGCGACGTTAAAACCATAGAGCCATATCAGCTCAAAGAGAGAAGTGAGCGCAACATATATCCACGCTTTATTCATAAAATATCCGTTTTTTGTTTTAGATTAACTGCTAAGTATTTGATAAGTCTGAATTTAAGGTGTCAAAAAGAGTACCTAAATTGCTAACTTAGATTGAACTGGTTTGAAAAGTCTTGAAATTAGAACCTAAGGAATAAATAATAGGTTCGAACCGATAAGTTGTTAGAGACTTATCACTTTATGCGTGAGAACGCCGGTAGCAGAGAATGCAGAAACGCGAAATAAAATCGGAAGAGAAGTTGTACTGCTGTTTGTTACGAGAACACATAAAAAAGTTTTGGTTGTTAATAATGTCGTATATTGTTATCTCGGCATGAAAATTTGTCAACTTTTTTATGAGTTAAATATCAGAAAGTTAGCAAAAAACAGGTATAGTTGAAAAAATATAAAAATGGGCTAGTGAGGAAAATTTCTTTATAAATCTAATGATTAGAATTTGTCTCAAGAGATTTTTGAGAGCTCAAAATATTTTTTTGCTCAACGAGCGTTGAAACCTCATTTTTGACGATTTTATTCATCATAAATAGTAGAAAAAATATTAAAATGCCGGCACCTATGATCTTTAAAAGAAATCGGTGGCCAGATTTTTTGGGAGTTTTTGCAGTTTGATGGCTGTTTTTATCAAAGTTCATCATTATCGTAATGGTATCGTATCGTTGTTTTGATTTTAAAGTCTTAGCAATAATTTAGGCAAAAGGTGGTTCTCGGTCAGCCATTAACTTTAAAGGATCGTCTTAGTTCGGCAATTTAAAATTGGTTCGCACTATTAATGATTAATCGAGTGTTTTAACGGTTTCAATCTGTTTTTGTGAAGAGAGAGAAGCACCGAGAGAGGCGATAATAATGGCGATAATGCCGGCAATTTGAACCATTGATAGAACTTCGCTCAAGATAATGAAGCCAAAAACTGCCCCAATGGCTGGCTCTAAACTGGTGAGCGTTCCAAATGTTTTTGCCGGCATTCTTGTTAAAGCCATCATCTCTAATGCATAGGGCATGGCGGAAGTGAGAACCGCCACAGTAATTGCCATTGGTAGATGTTCCGGCGCAAAGATTCCAATGCCGCCGCTAGCGATACCAATCGGAACATAGATGACAGCCGCGACAGCTGCACCAATTCCAACCGTTGCGGTACCATAATAGTTCCCTGCTTTTTGCCCAAAAATAATATAAAACGCCCAACAGACGCCGGCACCTAAAGCATACAACACGCCGGTCATATCAATATCGCTGTTTCCTGTTAATGGTACGAGTGCAAGTAATCCTGCCACCACGAGAGAGATCCAGACAAAGTCAATTTTTCGGCGAGAAGAGAAGAGCGCCACGGCTAATGGACCGGTAAATTCTAAGCCGACCGCAATTCCTAGGGGAATGGTTTTAATGGATTGATAAAAGAGGAAGTTCATCGTTCCTAATGCTAATCCATAGAGAACAAGATAACGGCGATAACCGACTTGTAACTTACGCTTCCAAGGTTTGAACACAAAAAGGAGAATCAATGCGCTAAATCCGAGACGATATGCTGTCACAGCTTCCACTCCAACGATCGGAAATAGTTGTTTAGCGAGCGTGGCGCCGCCTTGAATTGAGATCATTGCCGCGAAAAGACAGATTAACGGCATTAAAATTCCACGATTTGAGTGAATCATATATAGCGCTATTTTTAATATAAAAGTACAAAAATCCCGATATATGGTGCTATATCGAGAGGCGATTGAGAGCTTTCCTTGAGGGAGATCTACGTTCAAGGTGCTTTGAAAAAGTTATGAGATTGGTGAACGAGCCGTTCTTAATTTTTATTGGGCAGAGTTTTAATCACTGCCACTTTCATATTTTATATGCAAGCGATGATAGCATGATCTACCATCGCTTTTGTAGTGCTTTTAAACAAATATTTTATGTAGCTTCGTGAAGATCTGCTTTTAATCGTTTTTTCTTCGGCATCAAGGTTAGTGCCATTCCCCCGAAAATCAGAATGATTCCGATCCATTGTTCCATAGAAGGCATAAATCCAGTAATGAAGATATCCATCAAAATTGCGACTAAAGGATCTAAGAATACTAAAATAGCGATCACTTGAGTGCTTAAATGGCGGATGGAATCGAAGAAGAGATAGAATACAATTCCGGTATGAACAAAGCCCGTGATGAGGATGTAGAACCAGTTGAGTGAGGTTAATCCTTCAAAGAGCGATAGATCGACAAATGGGAGTAACATTAAAACACCGAAAGCGACTTGAATCGTCGTAATGGCATAGGAACTCGCATATTTAAAACCTTTTCCGACAAGCGTTAATAGCGCATAAAATAGAGCCGAAAGAAGCCCAAAGATTAAGCCTTGTGACATAAAGTCGGCAATTGATGCACTGCGATTGATTTCGGCAATGGCTAAAGTGCCGATAAAACATGCGGCAATGGCGATTAGCGGAATGAGCGTTAACTTCTCTTTATAGATGAATGCGCCAAAAATCATGACGATCACGGGTGCTAAATGGTAGATGGAGATTGCGACCGTTACGCCTGATTCTTCAATGGCTTTAAAGAAATATACCCAGTTTAATATTAGAAATACGCCACAAATTAGAATTCGAATCACTTCAGGACGAACCCACTTTTCACGACGAAGCTGCCCTGATTTCCACCAGAAGAATCCTAAAAATAACGCAGCACAAAGGCAGCGTATAAAGACTAACTCCAAAGCAGGAACCCCGCTTCTTTGCGAGAAAAAGCCGACTGATCCGAAAAGAATCATGGCGATAGACATTTTTGTAAGTGCACTACGATTATTGAGCGCCGGCGTAAGACTAGTTTGCATGTTGATAAAACTCTTTTTGGGTTGTGAGAGTCTATTTAATTCGACTCTATTTATTATTTTAGTTATTACCTCAATCTTGAGGCAGTTTGATGTTTATCAAGAGTTTTCAAATTTTATTTGAATCTCAGCAACGCTAAATTAGGCAACATTCTTTTTGTGGTAGAATTGCCGGCAAGTTTTGATTTTGTTAAACAACTTTGCTTTTCAGTGAGCGGCTTGGAGATATTGTATGTCACATCATTATGAAGATCTAATCACAATCTTTAATGAACTGTTTCGAGATAGTGAAAATACGATTTTGGTAAAGGGCGATGATGAGCCTATTTACTTGCCGGCAGACCAAGATAATCCTCATCATCGTATTGTTTTTGCTCATGGTTTCTTTCAGAGCGGTTTGCATGAAATCGCGCATTGGTGTATTGCCGGAAAGGAACGCCGAAAACTTGTAGATTTTGGGTATTGGTACTGTCCTGATGGGCGAGATGAAAAGACGCAAGGAGAATTTGAAAATCATGAAGTTCGCCCACAAGCTTTAGAATGGCTATTTTCTCAAGCCATTGGACGTAAATTTGGGGTGAGCTGTGATAATCTTGCCGGTGATTTTGAGCCTGATCGCTTAACGTTTCAGCAACGCGTGCAGCAAGAGGTGATGCAGATGTTGGCTGAAGGGATTCCACCACGCGGTGCGAAGTTAATTGCGGCATTTCAGCAATTTTATCAAACGCCGGCATTCGAAGCATCGCAGTTTCCTTACCCAGAAACGTTATGGGACTTATAATGCTGATAATCGACTTCTTGAGGAATAAACGATGATCACTAAAGATTATCAAGATCAAAAGGGTGGGAAGATTTTAATTCTTTCAGATTCTCACGGGGATGTCACAACGATGATTGATATTGTTGCCTTCTGGCAAAAAGCAATTGACGTGGTACTGTTTTTAGGTGATGGTGCAGAGGAGTTGTTAGAAGTCGCGTATATTTTTGCAGAACTTCCATTTTTTGCAGTTACAGGGAATAACGATGCAGTCATTGCACCGAATTCACGAGTGAATTTCCCTTTAGAGCAGACACTCACGCTTTTTGGCCATCGCTTTTATTTAACACATGGACATATCGCTCCATATGCGGCGGTGAAAGCTGAAGTTTTAACAAGAGCAAAGAAAGCTTCGGCATCCGTTGCCTTGTATGGTCATCTTCATATACCTGAAGTATATATTGATGATAATATGAGGCGTTTTAACCCAGGGAGCATTGCGTATCCTAGAGGAAATTCGGAACCAAGTTACTTGATTTTAACAATTAATCAGGATTATCTTGAATATCAGTTTTTTAACGCAAAGTCACATCAAAAAATCGAAGGGATGTAGGAAAAATTCTCAAGTAAAGGTTGAAGCATTGGGATGCCTTGGGTACAAAATAAATTGAGAATTTCAAGTAATTTAATTTATAAAATTATTGCCCTGTGGAAAAGCATGTAAGGAAGCATAATAACTGTCTTTACTGGGTTTTGCGTGATAATCACACGATTTCTCAGCCTTACTTTGGTGGGGTATAGATGTTATAGTAGCTCAGGTATTTTTCTAACTGATAACACAATATTTTTGCCGATAAAATCGATTTTTTACAGAAAATAGAGCGGTAATATATTGGTGCTTTTTGTAAGTGATCTATTTTTAAATATTAACGACGCCAAGTGATGTAGGATTGTGAAATATTCTTATTGAATAATATTAATATGATAACCATATTTTATATTTATTTTTATGCTTGGTTGTTTGAAGTTATTAGAAGAAGAATATATAAGAGTAAAAGTATTTAAATATATTTTCTAACTTTAAATATACTTAAGAAGATTTTTAAAGTTAGGAAATATATTTTTATTGAGAGTTTCTAGATAGAAGTTGTATTGATGATATTAAAGGGTGCTGAGAATGATTAATTACGTTGTAAAGAGTAATGGCGAGCGAGAAAAATTTGAAGCTGAAAAACTGAATAAATGGGCAGAGTTTGCGTCACATTATGAAGTGGATTGGAGTGCCATTGCACTTGAAGCGTATCGTAAATGTTACGATGGTTGTACAACATTAGAGCTACACAAGGCAATGATTGATGCTTGTGTGGAGCGTGAAGATCATCAGCATTTGAAAATGGCAGGTCGTCTGTTGATCGGAACCATTTATAAAGAAGCATTTGGTGGCTATCGTCAAATCCCTACATTGGCTGAATTTTATGATCGCATGGTCGAGCTTAATCACTGGGAAGTGATGGATTATACTCGCGAAGAGTTAGCAGAGCTTGAAAATATCATCGATCATGAGATTGATATCAACTATAACTACACAACCCTTCGCCAAATGAAGGATCGTTACTTGATTAGTAATCGTGTGACAGGACTTTGTTTAGAATCTCCACAATTTATGTTTATGGGAATGGCAATGCAAAATATGCAAAACCAACCTCGTGAGCGCCGTATGCAGGATATTGCGAAGTTATATCGTTATCTTAACGAACTCAAAATTAACACGCCAACGCCGATGCTAATTAACATGCGTACGCCACATAAAGGCTATGCATCATGCTGTGTTTATACGGCAGATGATAATGTGAAGAGCTTAGCGGTGGGTGATCATATCGCGTATATGATGACTTGTGCCTCTGCAGGTATTGGTTCGCACTTATTAACTCGTTCGAAAGGCGATCCGGTTAAAGAAGGGCGTGTTGTTCATCAAGGAAAATTGCCTTATTACCGCATGATTCAATCGGCAGTTCATGCGAATATGCAAGCGTCTCGTGGTGGTTCGGCAACGGTTTATTTTAACGTATTAGATCCTGAGATTAGTGATCTATTGGTTCTTAAAAATCCGACAACCATTACCCAAAAACGTATTCGTGATATCGATTATGCGATGATCGTGAATCGTTATTTTGTAGAAAAAGTCGCGCGTAATGAAGATTGGATGCTTGTTAGTTTACTGCATGCACCAAAACTATACGATCTTTTATATGATGCCGATTATGAAGCATTTAAGGCAGAATATGAGCGTGTTTTAGCAGATGAATCTGTGAAGAAAACAATGATTAAAGCCCGTGATATTGCGCTTAAATCCTTAACGGAAGCCGCAGAAACAG
Organism: Candidatus Ignatzschineria merdigallinarum; assembly: GCA_019113305.1. Lineage (GTDB taxonomy): Bacteria > Pseudomonadota > Gammaproteobacteria > Cardiobacteriales > Wohlfahrtiimonadaceae > Ignatzschineria > Ignatzschineria merdigallinarum. Next base: position 13,425 of record DXHP01000192.1, read on the forward strand.
GGCGTATTTATCTCACCTATATTGATGAGATGAATCGTCATACGCCATTTAAAGACACGATTTATTCATCGAATCTTTGCTTGGAAATTGCGCTTCCTACAAAATCTTATACGGGCATGCCAGATCTCTACTCAGAAGATCCTGTCGGTGAGATTGGTCTTTGTTCATTAGCCTCGATTGTTGTAGGTCGTGTTTCAGAAGAAGAGTATGAAGATGTCGCTTATTATTGCGCACTCATGATCGATAACGTGATCGAAATTATGGAGTATCCATTTGCTTCATTGAAAACAACGGCACAAGCTCGTCGTTCAATCGGGGTCGGAATTACGAATCTTGCGCATGAGATGGCGCTGCAAAAACTAAGCTATGCATCTCTAGAAGGTAAAAACTACATTCACTTTATCGCAGAGCGTCACTCTTATTTCTTGCATAAAGCGAGTTTAAGACTTGCTCAAGAGAAAGGGAATGCTGGTTGGATCGATCGCACGAAATACCCAGAAGGCTGGTTGCCGATCGATACTTATAATAAGAATGTTGATAGCGTTCATACTCAAGCATTAAAGTATGACTGGGAAACGCTTCGCCAAGCAATTATTGCGCAAGGGGGAATTCGTCATTCGGTATTAGAAGCAATGATGCCGGTTGAATCTAGTTCACAATTGACGAATACAACAAACGGTCTTTATCCGATCCGTAATCTTAAAGTGATGAAAACCTCAGGGACGGGGAAAAACCTCTTACTTGCACCAGATATGGATGAGCTCGCGCCGTATTATGATATTGCGTGGAATCTTGATTCGAAAGATCTGATTGAGATGTATGCGATTATCCAGAAATTCACAGGGCAAGCAATTAGTGCAGATCTCTATTTGAATATGCAAAATCAACAGACGATCTCAAGTCGTCAACTTCTCTCAGACTTTATCTATATGATGAAGCTTGGTTGTAAAACACGTTATTACTTAAATAGCGCATCAGGTATTGTACATGAAGGTTATGAGAAAGTTGAAGATCAAAGCTGTGCCGGCGGTGCTTGTACACTTTAATTAATTCATCGGCGAAGTCCTGCAAACTTCGTCGTTTTGTAGGAGAAAGTTCATGCAAGATACATCTATTTTTAACCAGAAGAACGATAACTGGCAAACAGGTCAATATCCGCTCTTTTTGGGTGAGCCACTTGCGCTCTATGATTCGATTAATACGCCATATCCGCGTCTATTTGATCTCTATAAATTACAGAAATCAATGGATTGGACAGAAGATGAAGTGAATCTTGAGCAATCAAGAATGGATCTTTTAAACTGTTCAAAGAATAACTATGACATCATGGTGAAAACGCTCGCATTCCAATGGGAGCTAGATTCGGTAGCATCTCGTACGATTGCGCCACTTTTTGCGCCATTTGTCACAAACTCAGAGCTTTGGGTGATGTTATCAAAGCAATCTGAAATGGAAAACCTTCATGCTTTAACGTACTCAGAGATTATTCGTCAATGTATCTCTGATCCGCAAGAAGTATTTAAAGAAGTGATGCGTAATGATGAAGTATTGAATCGCTCAACAACGGTTTTAGATTGTTTTGATACGCTAGATCGTTATGGTGCGATGTATAAACTTGGACAAATTGATCGTGATTCAAAAGAGCTTAAATCTGTTGTGTTACGTGCATTTATCGCGCTTTATTGCTTAGAGAAGATTGAGTTTATGAGCTCGTTCGCTTGTACGTTTGCGCTTGCTGAACAAAATATTTTCCAAGGTATTGCAAAACTCGTGCAAAAAATTGCGCAAGATGAACAAGTTCACGTGATGATGGATGAAGCAGTTCTAGAGATTCTCTTTAAAGATGAAGAGTGGAAAATGCTTCTTCATGAGAACAGAATTGCGGTCTACGATATTATCAAAACTGTTATAGATCAAGAATTAGATTGGAACCGTTATCTCTTTAGTGAAGGTCGTTCAATCGTTGGATTAAATAAGACATTATTAGATGAGTGGGTTCTGTGGAATGCACAAGATCTCTATCAGTTCTTGGGTTTACAAAATCCTAATCCACGTATTGAGAAAAACCCACTATCTTGGATGGACAACTGGTTTGACTTAAACAAAACACAGAATGCAAACCAAGAGATGGATAATACAAACTATCGCTTGAATAGCGTCACTGATGATGCAGAAGATGAGATCTTCGATATCTAATACTGTCAAAATAGTGATGAGCGAATCATAGATCTTCACTATCAATAGTTATTAGCAGCTTAAATAGAGAGCAGTTTCTTATTATAAAGAAGCTGCTTTTTTTATGAAAATAGGGAAATAGGCAAGGTTAGCGAGAATGTCAAAATCTCATCAGTCAGATGAATGTTTTTGTATCAGTTGTCAATAATCCAATTAAAAAGTTCTGTTAAAGTTGATGCGCGGCTGGGGAGAATGATTGCATGCTTATACTAATTGTTCGCCAATAATGATGACGAAGATTCTTCTAGCGATGTTACTCTGACATTGTCGGAGGATGCATTCCATAATTGCATATTGGATTTGTAAGTAGTCTTTGATTATTTAATCTAAAGTAAATCTTTCTATATTATTGTTTTTTCTTAACTGATTGAATCACTTTCTTGTTTTTAGGTTTTTCTATCAGATTTTTGAGTAAATCATGGTTTGAAACTATTGCTATTGTCATAAATTTGTCCAGTATATCTGGGTATCCCTTTAATTTATTTGTGGTTTTTTATCATTCTTGAAATAAGCCCTTAAATAAATTCACAATAAAAATTTATTTCCCCTATGATAGATCGGTATGTGTTAAAACTTTAAAAAAGGCATCTTTGTATGCTAGAGGAATAACAATAATGGAATACTATACAAATAAGTGGTCGGTTGATAAAGCGTTAGCATTGTTTGAAAAACCACTTTTTGAGTTACTTTATGAGGCGCAAACAGTTCATCGTCAGAACTTTGATCCAACTAAAGTACAAGTCAGTACATTACTGTCAATCAAGACAGGGAAGTGCTCTGAGGACTGTAAATATTGTGCGCAAAGTGTGCGTTATGATACGGGATTAGAACCTGAAAAACTATTAGAAGTTGAAAAGGTGATCCAAGAAGCAAAAGCGGCAAAAGAGACTGGTGCGAGCCGTTTCTGTATGGGCGCTGCATGGCGTAATCCTAAGGCGCGTGATATGCCAATGATCAAAATGATGATCGAAGGGGTGAAATCATTAGGCTTAGAAACTTGTATGACATTAGGTCATCTAAATGGCGAACAAGCAGCAGAACTCGCGGAAGCAGGGCTTGATTATTACAACCATAACTTAGATACGTCTCCAGAATTCTATGCGAGCGTTGTGACGACTCATAATTATCAGCATCGTTTAGACACGCTTGATTATGTGCGTGAAGCGGGAATCAAAGTCTGTTCCGGGGGAATTATTGGTTTAGGTGAATCTGTCCGTGATAGAGCATCACTTCTTGCGCAGCTTGCCAATATGGGAACGCCGCCGGAAAGTGTGCCAATTAACCGATTAGTGCCGATTCAAGGAACGCCGTTTGAAGGAAATAAAATTGTCGATGATTTTGACTTCTTAAGAACCATCGCGGTTGCAAGAATTATGATGCCAAAATCAATGGTTCGTTTATCTGCGGGCCGTGAAACAATGAGTGAAGAGCTTCAAGCGCTCTGTTTTATGTCTGGCGCAAACTCGATCTTCTATGGTGATAAGTTATTAACGGCGCCAAATGCGGATCAAATTACCGACAAAGAACTCTTTGAAAAATTAGATGTGACAGCAACACATGACCCATATAAACCAGGTCATAATCCGCATGTTGCATTAAATGATGAAGAATGTGCGGTGAGTGCGGAGATGAAGGCTTAATCGCACAATGATTCGGTAGCGATGATTCTCGTGATCATAAGAGCTTATTGGGATAAATCCTGATAAGCTTTTTTTGTGGTGTTTTTTATGTTGACTGTGATTAGTGAATAATGTTTTTTTGTAATTTTTTTGAACGATAGTTGTTGTTAATTAAATATCGATACAAAGCGAGATTTGCTACACGATATTTTCTAGGAATCTCTCAATTAAGTGAGTTATATGCTTAATGGAAATTACTTAGAATCAGCTATCGTGCCATTTTTGTATGGAAATAACGCTGATAACTGCTGATGAGAATTGATGAAAGCCTACAACCATTTTCTCCAGTGATGCATCACTTTTAAAAGGATTTTTAATCTATGAATGAGATCACTGATCACATGATCTCATGTTAATCATATGCCGGCAATCATGGGTAATTTACAGGAAAATAGATGCAGATATAGGATTCATAAGATATAAAAAGCTTATGAATCAATGATCCATAAGCTTTTTAGGAATTTATCTATGAATTGCCGTAATTAGCAATATAACACTGATTATTACGCCGATTTCTCTTCTAAGGCATCTTCTGTTGCCGGAACGAACTCTTGCTTCATGAAGCCGCGATATGAGTCATCCATGATCTCAATCCATGGTTTTGGTAAGCAAGATGCTAATGTACCGGTAATTGTCGAACTATAACTTTTATTACGGAAGCCCATAATATCTTCTTGTTTATCGCTCTGCCATGATTTCAAAATTAGCCCTTGTTCATAGACATTAAAGTCTGGGTAATCTGTTGTTTGCAAGATATCTTGGATATAGCTTGCTTGGTAATCAATGTATTCGTGATCCGTTGAACATGCCGCAAGTTTTTCCATCCAGTGGATGCTATCTTCTCGCATTTTTTCAGGAGATGGTAGCTGGATCTTATTCATAATGACATCACGAGCATACCAAGCTTGTGTATCAAACATGTTAAAGGTGTAGTACTGATCTTGCATACCAACGTACATCATCTTCGGATTATCAATTAAGAAAATGCCTTTATAAAGATCTGCTGGATAGATACTGCTTTTCGCTTTCAAACGAACATCATCATGTAAGAAGGTAAAGTTAAATTTAAAACCTGTACAGAACATGATCGTATCAAATTCTTTGGTAGAACCATCTTTGAAGTGTGCGGTTGTTCCCACAACTTTTGTCACTAGTGGGCGCTCTTCAAATCCAGCGGGCCAATCATGACCAATTGGACTTGTGCGATAGCTAAAGGTAATAGATTTAGCACCGTACTTGAAGCATTGTGTACCAATATCTTCTGCGGAATAACTACTGCCGATAATTAAGATATCTTGATCTTTAAATTCTCGAGCATCTCTAAATTCGTGTGAATGAAGGATACGTCCTGGAAACTCGTTTAAACCTTCAACTTCTGGAAGGTTCGGTGTTGAGAAGTGGCCGGTTGCACAAACAACGTAGTCAAACTCTTCGGTAATTAGCTCATCTTTATTGTGATCCATCACAGAAACAGTAAAGATTTCACGGTCTTCATGATATTCAACCCATCTAACCGCATGATTGAAGCGAATATATTGGCGAATATTATTCTTCTCAACACGGCTTGTAATATAATCTTTCAATACCGCTCTTGGCACATATGAAGGAATCGGTTCTTTAAAATGATCATCAAATGTGTAATCACCAAATTCTAGCGCTTCTTTAGGGGCGTTAATCCATAAGAATCGATACATACTTCCATGAATAGGTTCGCCATTATTATCAGTACAGGTTTCCCAACTGTAGCGCCACATGCCACCCCAATCTTCTTGTTTTTCAAAGCAGACAACTTCTGGTATTTCATGGCCTTGGTCACGCAATGTTTGAAAAGCTCTTAATTGTGCAAGACCGCTTGGACCTGCGCCTAATATTGCAATTCTAGTTTGATGCTTACTCATAAAATCCTTTCTGGTTGTTGTTGAACACCCTTAATACGGTATCTAAAAAAAATTCATCTCTCAATATTGAAGAGGTTAGTGATCTGTGATATGAAAAAACGATGTTTAAGATGAGTTAATTTTTAGAAAGGGCATCTGGAAAAGGATGAAAAGATGCATTTAACCTGAATTCATACGATAGAATTACCCTTTTTATAGAATGGCTCGGCAGCTAAGTAAAACAGTATGATTTAACATAATCTACTAAAAAGCGAAAATTGTGTGTAGTAGTCTTGTAGTGGGAAATTTGAGGCTGAGAAAAAAGAGAGAGAATAGAAGAGAAAAGTATATTTGTATAATTATTGATCAAAATGTAAAAAAGGGAGTATTACGGTACTTTTCATTTTAAAAAATCAGGAAAGGGTGGTTTTTTTATAGGCATTTTTAGCGGTTATTTTATACAGAAGTGCGTAAAAATCGAAAGAGATAACGATTTTAAGAATCTTGCATGTTGCATTTTAGTGAGGGGAAGAATCGTTTTTAGCTCTCTATTATGTGGCAATATTCATGCTTTAAGAGGATCTATCCTCAAGGATCCTTCTGATGCGTTTAGAGTATCACAAGTTTGAGATAAGCCTTTGATAGGAGAAAATACTGGTATCGTCTTAGATATTTTCAGTCAAAAGGATATGCCATTGTTGCTCTCGAGCGGAAAGAATAACTGCGCTATTAAGCGCACCTTTGGCTTGGAGATAATATTTGGCAGAGTTTGCGGTCATATCAACAATTAGTTGATAGCTGGTGGTATTGCTAGTCATCAATTGTCGGACAGTGAGCGAAATTCGCTTGACGCATGCCGGCAATGATTCATGCATTTTTTGCATCTCATCAATAATGCCTTGAGAGATCTTCTGTTCTACTTCTTGAAAATGGAGACGATTTTCCGGCGTATCTTCTAAGGTGAAGTTGAGTGTGAGATTATATCCACGTGACAGATTACTGAATTTAAGTTTATAAAATTCAGCAGTTGGCATCACGATGGTGGAGCCATTGTGATCTAAATAGACAGATTCCGGTGTTTGGCGAATAACATTCACGATACGTTTGTCCGGTAATAACAGAAAATCTCCTTTACGGCTTGGAAACCACAATTCATCGGTATTGGTATGGCGAGAATAGATTTTATCTAAAAGATCGATCGTGACCCGTAGCTCTCCATTATCGAGGAGTGGATTAGTGAGGTACACATTGTAGAGATTAATTTTAGAAATTTCCCAAGGAATCTCATTATAGATCACACGCTCACCTTCGCGCGCTTGCCCAAGGTTCAGAAATACTCGTAGGCGATGAATATAATTGGGGATGGTATTACGTAGGCTAATGACTAAAAATATAATCAGTAACGCGGCTAATCCAAAGAGCATAATATTGCCGGAAGTATGTAAAATGACGAGGAATATACAGATCGCGAGAACGATATTCACCGCTTGCAATGTCAGTAATGTTAGGCGCCATTTGAAATTTAATACGCGAGTTTTATCCCGTTTTTGATAGCGGGTAAAGAGCATGATGAGCTGGCTAAAAACAGAGTAAACGGTAATAGAGATGCCGAAAGCCAGAAGCAGCGCAAGACCTTCATTACGAATGAAGAGCCATAGGTTATCCGTAAACTTTTTTAAGAAATGCCGCGTATCTGTGAGGTCTAAAAGTTTAAGATCCACGATATTTTCTTGATGCTCTAATGATTTTAAGCGATCACTCCATTCATCTTGAATTTTTGTTAACAACTTTTGAGATTGTTGATTTAAAGCCTTTTTATCAATGCTTTCAAGTGTTTCTAAGCCTGTTTTTACGAGTTCAATTTTGTGTATGAGCTCTTTCTGCTCTTCATGGAGTAGATCAATCTGCTTCGTTTTTTCTGTTGCTCGTTGCATTTCTGCAAAGTAAGGTTGCAGAATAACAAGTATCTCTTGTTGCCAATTATAGTTCGCAAGATTGGTTGCGTTGGGATCTGTTTTAGGCTCACTAAAGAGTGAAATATCGATGCCGCCGAGAACAGTTTGCTCAAACAGGGTAATGAATTCTTTGTTTTGTGTGCTGAGAGTTTGAAGGCGCTGCGTTAGATCTTCTTTCTCCTCATCAGGCAGATTTTTCTGGGCAATCGTCTTTTGTAGCTCGCTTCGTCTTTGGGAAATATCCGCTATTTTAAGCTCGATATCGTTGAGCTTTATAATTCGATCCTGATCACTAAGTTCCTCAGAAAATACCGGCAATGCAAGCATTATGGAAATGCACATAAAACAGAGGGTTTGCGTAAAGAAGCGAATAATTTGACGATCTTGCATAGGTTTATTCCGTATTGCGTAGAGTACAAACTTGAAATATTTTACTTTAAATTTAGCTGTCACATTAGAAACAATGAAACCAAGAAAACGATGAGAGCACAGTGATCTAAAAATCGTGATGATCACGGCTTGAGATCATTCTCGCTTATTTTAGGGAAATAAAAAAGCTTAAGGTTTTAAACTTAAGCTGATTATTGATAATATTGATGTTTATTCAAATGATTCGACAATTACTCGCCATTTTGTCCGCGATTGCGAAGAGCATGATCTAGTAAAACGATCGCTAGCATCGCTTCTGCAATGGGTGTTGCGCGAATGCCGACGCAAGGATCGTGACGACCTTTAGTAATCACCGTAGTTTCATCGCCCGAAGTATCAACCGTTCTGCCTTCTAAGCGTAAACTGGAAGTTGGTTTGAGCGCGATATGGGTAATAATGGGTTGTCCTGAAGAGATTCCGCCTAAAATACCGCCGGCATGATTGGAGAGGAACCCATCTTTCGTGATTTCATCGCGAAATTCTGTGCCAAGCGCTTCAATACAATCAAAGCCATCGCCAATTTCAACCCCTTTTACAGCATTGATCCCCATCATCGCATGTGCAATATCGGCATCTAAGCGATCAAAGACGGGCTCACCTAAACCCACAGGAGGATTATTGGCAATCACCGTGACTTTTGCCCCAATCGAATCGCCAGACTTACGCAGCTGATCCATATAGGTTTCGAGCTGTTCGATGTCGTTTAAAGTTGGCCAAAAGAAAGGATTTCCTTCTGTTTCGATGGCGTCTTTATTAAATTCTGAAGGTTTGATAGGGCCGAGTTGGGAGAGATAACCATATACTTCAGTGTTATAAAGTTTTTTAAGAGCCGCTTTTGCAATTGCACCAGCTGCAACTCGGATGGCGGTTTCACGTGCGCTGGAGCGTCCACCACCGCGATAATCGCGAAAGCCATATTTATGATGATATGTGTAATCGGCATGCCCAGGTCTAAAAAGATCTTTAATGTCGTTGTAATCTTTTGAGCGTTGATCTTCATTTTCAATAATTAGGGCAATAGATGTGCCGGTTGTTTTACCTTCAAATACGCCAGAAAGAATCGTCACTTTATCTGCTTCACGGCGTTGCGTCGTGTGACGAGATTGACCCGGTTTACGGCGATCGAGATCGATTTGTAGCATCTCTTCATTAATTTCAATTCCTGGAGGACAGCCATCGACAATGGCAACAAGTGCTTTTCCATGACTTTCTCCTGCTGTACTGACACAAAATAGTTTACCGATGCTATTTCCCGACATGCGTGATCTCTCCCTTGCATACATCATTCATAATTATTTTATCCGTCAAGCAGAATAGCACCTTTTTCTCTTTCTCGCACGTCTGTTGCTGAAAGCTTTTAGGGGGGATTTATGACCTATTAAAATTGTATCAATAGGGACTGTTTTTGAGTAATTAATATGCGGAATGTGTGTGTGATGAAATATCTCTTGGGATTGTTGATTGACATTTAAGGTTCAGAGAATATACTTTGTTTCCGATAATAATAGTAATGATTCTTATTGTTGTTACTATTCTTATTTGTATAATCAGAAGTGCTTAAGGACATTAAATAAATATAGGAAGTGTATGAAACGTTCATATCTCACATTAGCAGTGGTTGCCGCGTTGGAAATCTCATTATCGCCCGCGATAGCGGATGAACAGCAAGAAGAAGTGGTGATACTGTCGCCAGTGCAAGTCAAAGGAAAGGCGATTGCACAAGATTTTGATGAAGGAATTCATTCCATCGATGTCATCGATCGTCAGGCGCTCAATAAGGCTGCGGCAACAGATCTGAAAACCTTAACACGTTATATGCCGGGCGTGAGTGTGGCAAAAGATGCACAAAAAGGCGTGAGCCAAGGCATTCGGATTCGGGGCATTGATTTTAATCGTATTACAATGACAATTGATGGAGATCGCTTACCAGAGGGACAAGCTTGGGGGCACAGTTCCGCTTATAATTCAGGGCGGGATTTTGTAGAATTTGATACGTTGAAACGAGTAGATATCTTAAAAGAACCTAATTCTGCTAAAAATGGTGCAGATACTTTGGCTGGTTCGGTGAATTTTAGAACATTTGATCCTGAAGATTTTGTGAGTGCCGAAAAGAGCTATTACTCAGGATTACAGCATGCATATGCCAGTGCGAATAAAGAGCATAAAACAACGTTCACCGGCGCAGGACAAATCGATCAGTTCTCTTGGCTCTTCATTGGGACGGATAAGCGTTATCATGCCACCAAAAATCAAGGAGAGAATGATGAGCTAGGGAATAAGCGTACTGCCCCCAATCCTTTAGATGCTAAGGGACATAATCTATTGGGTAAAGTTGCGTGGAATGCTGAAAATCAGCGCCTTGAGATTATGGCGGAAGAGTACAAAAATGTGATAGATGTCGATATGCTGCATATGAAGAGTCACTACGATCATATTTATGAAAACACCTTGAAAATTAAACGAAATCGTTATGCGATTGATTATCGAGTGGATTTGAACAGCCGTTGGATAGATCAAGCGAATGTGCGTTTATATCAAAATAAGCTGACAAACCGTGATGGCGTGAGAAGTCGTTTTAGTGTGAGTGATAGTGTACCGACCTCGCACTCAGTGAGTGATTTTAAAGTGGATATTAAAGGATTAAAACTCGATTTTGATAAAGCATTCGTTGTGGGGACAACTTCTCATGCGCTCTTTTGGGGAATGGATTTTAGGGAAACCAAAACATCCCGTTTAGAAAAAGCGAATGCGAGCCAAGATAAGCAACGTAAAGATTTCCCTGATGCGAAAATGCGAGATTTGGGCTTCTACTTGCAAGATAATATGACATGGGGCGATGGTTGGCGTTTAAGTGCTGGCGTGAATATTGATCACCATACGATGAAAAGCTCGCCGGATGCGATCTTCTTGCAAGAAGGAAAAGAGGATACGAATGGCGGCGTGATCAATCAGCGCTATCTCGCATCGCAGCGTTATAGTGATACGAGTATCACTCCCAAATTGAACTTGAGTAAATCTTTTTGGGATCATAATGCCGAAGCATTTATTGGATATAGCGAAGGGGTTCGTCATCCTTCTTTTGATAATCTTGGAACCTATAATCACGGCGGAACACATTTAGTTCCCAATCTCGATTTGAAAAAAGAGAAATCTCGCAACTATATGGCTGGGGTGCTTTATGATGATGGTTGGTCTCGATGGGGATTAAATACCTATTTGAGCCAATATCATAACTTTATTCGCACCGAAGATTTTGCTGATAGTGCCGGACAGCGTTATACGATGCCAATGAATGTGAAGCGAATTAATGTTTACGGCATCGAAGCGAGTTTTAGACAGCATCTAACAGAAAACTGGATTATCAGCGGTTCTGTTGCTTGGGCGAAGAGTAAAAACCGAGAAACTGGCAAAGAGCTTGAGAGTAATCCGTTTGATAAAGATCGTTTGGGTGTTGATCCTTTTACTTATACCGTTGGATTAGCGTATGAAGCTGAAAACTGGGGCGCATCATTAGATTGGAAGCATGTGAATGGTAAAACGCGGGAATATAAAGCGGATAATAAATACTTCCATTTTGTGGATTCACCAAAATACAATGTTATCGATTTAACCGGTTGGTGGAAGATTGATCGTAATATTGAAGTCAATGCCGGCATTTACAACTTAACGAATGAAAAATATTGGGATGGAATTGATCTGCAAGATGAGAAAGCGCACGGGATGTGGACTAATTGGTATAACCATTTAGATCGTTGGACGCAGCCAGGAAGAAATGTGGCAATTAGCGTAAAGATTAATATCTAAAATATTCATAATATTCTAAGTTCTTTGAGCGAACTTGATAACGAAGCGTATGATGTTTGGCAAAATATTCATGCGCTTTTTTATGATCTCTTTCAAGCGATGGTAATATCCGCTATTGTAGATATTCGTAGATTTATCTTCATTAATAAGAGAGGAATATGATGGTGAAAGTATTATGTGTTGTAGGCTCTATTCGTAAAGATTCGATTAATCGAGAGTTAGCGATTGGACTATCGAAGCTATTTAGTGCAGATTATGAAATCTCTTTCGCGGATATTAAGGATCTTCCGCTCTATAATCAAGATTATGACGATAATTTGCCGGCAGCGGTTGTCGCATTTAAAGCGCAAGCGGCAGAGGCGGATGCGGTACTATTTGTAACGCCGGAATATAACAGGTCAATGCCAGGAGTTTTGAAAAATGCGCTCGATATCGGTTCTCGTCCTTACGGTACTAGTATCTGGGATGGTAAACCGGCGGCGGTGATTGGTACCAGTACCGGCGCGATTGCCACAGCGCTAGCGCAACATCATTTGAGACAAGTTTTATCATTTTTAAATATGGCAACCATGGCACAACCAGAAGCATATGTCCGTTATCATGAAGGACTTTTTAATGCCGAAGGAGAGATTGTTGAAGAACGAACTAAGCAGCATCTACAAAACTGGGTTACGGTGTTTGAAGCTTGGATACAAAAAGAGCTTGCCGAGAAAAAGTAGGCTTTCAACGCATCAGATGTTGGTGAAAAGTGACAGCGAAAGATCAACGAGTAAGGTGTTG